>JAYVXM010000158.1:0-2123 GCA_043785205.1 Bdellovibrionales bacterium | reverse complement strand
ATGTCCGCGACTTCTTTTTTCTTTTTGTCGGCGGCGGCCGAAAATTTAGAACCGTCGGCGTTGATCTCGGTCGTCTTCCCGTCTTTCGACGTGTAGGTCCCGGAGCCGACCGCGTTGTCCTTTGCCCATGCTTTTGCTTCGTTGGCGTTGTAGAAGGTGTGTTGCGTTCCGTCCTTATCGGTGAAGTTGAATGCAGAGTTGTTTTTCGTAGCGTCGGCCGGCGTGATCACCTGCGAGACTACGAATTGACCGTTTACCTTCTTGCCGATGACGGTCGACGTAACGGCTTCATCATCGCTCAATTTGTGGTCACCGTTCGAATCGACGTAGCTCTTCTTCGTGATCGTTCCGTCGGCCGCGGTCGTGACGTCGGTTTGGGTCTTTCCTTCTTCCTGGGATTGAAGGATGGCGGCAGTGTTCGGATCTACTTTATCGTTATTGGCCGCGGTATTCGTGTTGGTTTTGTCGTCCGGTTTCGGAGTCGACTTCGGGTCGGGATTCGCGGCGGTCTTCGATGGGTCCGAGCCGTCTTTCTTGGTCGTATTGTCCGTGGCAGGTTTCGGTTTACCCGACGTATTCGCGATGTTCTTTGTCGTGCCGGGACGCTTATTGGCGATCGCCAATGCATCGGGAGCGGAAGACGGACAGCTCCTCAAGCAAGGAGCGAGGAGGTCATAAGCTGCGTAGGAATAATGAGAGGGGACGTCGCTCGAATGAAGCGTGAACGCCGATCCGCGAGAGTAGATGTTATAATCCGGCGCCTTGTCCGTTCCGGACTTATCGACCGATACGGAATAGCAAATTCCGAGTGAAGCGCCGCTCGAATAGCTCGCGATGACGGTGGGTGCGCCGCCCGTCGAGGGAGCGCTGCAGACTCGGCTGATTTGTCCGGCGTTTGCCGGGACGACTGCCACGGTTAAAATCAAAAATCCGACGGCGGAAAGCTTGCGAGAGAAATTCAAACCCACGTTAACCCCCTGGGTGAGGACGGGAATTCCCCGCCTTCAACAGATCTCTTCGTGAAAACCACTGAGATTCTTGACCCCTACAGTCTATTTTGACCTTCCTGGATACCATAGTAAAGAGATCAAGTATTAAAAACCCGCCACAATTCACGGGAAATCGCGGGTTTTCATGGGTCACCGGTGACACAGTCCGCGCGAAATCAAACCGGATCCTGAAGAAAAGGACTAGGCATCGCTCGGGATTGCCCGGAGACTAAGGGCATGGGCGAAATGAAAACGGTGGGTTCGAAATCGGAGAGTAAAGTTCCCAAGGAGGGCGAGTTCTTCCAGGGCCAGCTCTGGTACTCCCGCCGGGGAAACGTTCTGACGATCGGTCTCACCTCGAGCGCGATCGATAAGCTCGGCGACCTCGACGGAATCACTTTACCGGAGGAAGGCGACCACTTCGACGCCGGTGACGACATCGTCACGATCGAAGGCACGCACGGCTCGGTCGAAGTCGCGCTTCCCACGAAGGGCGTCGTCCTTTCCGTGAACCCCGTCGCGAGCGATCCCGTCGCCGTTTCCGAAGACCCGCTCGAAGAGGGCTGGCTCGTGAAGTATCAAATCGAAGACCTCGAGGCGCTGCTCGACCTCGAAGGGTAATCCTCGATTATTTTCCTAGCCAGGAATTATACCGCTCGGGCACGGTTTCGAGCTCATGCTCCACCTTAGGCTGATGCAGGGATTCGTTGTTCACCTTCGCCAGAATCGCCGTGCGCTGCGCGGCCGGTAAGAGCGCCGTCGACTTGAGGTAAAGCGACTTCTTTTCGAGGTCGATCTGGGGCGTGGAGAGGAACATCACGCTCCGGCCCTTTAGCGTATCGATGATCAGCTTGCTGAGCGGCTGATCGTCCTTCCCGTAGAACTTTCCCGACTCATAAAAGGGGAGGGAAAGGCAGCCGAGACTCGATTGTTCGATGGGATCGAGCTTGGAAAGCTCGCGCGGATGGATGGTCGGCCAGGGATGCATGACCATCGCGCGCTCGTGGACGTTCGAATTCAGAGCGCCGTCGATCCCGTGAATCCGCAGCGAGTAACCCCACATTCCTTCGTACGGGACGTCCGAGGCGAGCACGAAGCCGACCGAGCTCTTGTTCGAGTCGACGACGTTCGAGA
>JAYVXM010000157.1:0-2125 GCA_043785205.1 Bdellovibrionales bacterium | reverse complement strand
CCGGCCTTATCTTCCCCGAGGCTTGCGCTCCAGACGACGGGAACCCCGGTCTCTCGCGCCGCTTTCAGCTCGCGCTCGTAGACTTCTTTGAACGCCATTCGGGCGGCGACGAAGTCCCGGACCTTTACGTGCGGATGGGCGGCGACGTAGGCGGTCGCCATTTCGATCGTCCAGACGCATGAGCCGTAATCGTCTTTCGGGATTTTCGACCACGCCTCCTCGGCCCCTGGGCGCCCGTCAGAGGCTTGAACGCGCGAAATGATATCAGCGACCGTCGGGAACCATTTTAGTTCCGTACGACAGGCGCGGAGCGCGTTTAGGATCGCGTCCGGAGAGATGCCCTCGAGATCCGCCATGAACATGTCGGCGGCGGCCTCCGATATTTTCTTCCCGTAGAACTCGCTCATCACGAGCAGCGCGCGGGAGACGTCTTCAGTCGTGGCCATTGGCTTCGCCTTTCGGAGTCAGGTGCTTTGCGAACGCGTTTAGGTTTCCTTGCCGACGTTCGGCTTCGCGGGCGTCGGCCATGGTGACGGTCTTGCCGAGCGCCCACTGGGTCCGGAGGGATTCGGCGTCCTTCACGAGAAGTCCGACGGCGTGCCCGCTCTTCACGTAAAACGCATCGCTATGCGAAATGAAGAAGCTGGCTACGGCGGGGGATTCTTCCTGACCGATGCGCTTCACGAAGTTCGCGAGCTGAGAATTCACGGTCGCGTTCCGCACGGGTTCGATGCCGTACCGCCGGAGGTATGCCCCTCGGTAGGCCTCCCAGGTTTCTCCCGAGATCGGGGGCGCCTTCGGTGCCTTTGGTTTCCGTGCGGGCGTCTGCGAAGCGGACCCCGTCGGAAGATTTAAATCCGAGGGAGAGAAAGAAGAAGAGGAAGAGGGAGAGAGAGAGTAAGAGGAAGAGGGTCGATTTTGCTCGATTTTGCTCGACTCTCGTTCGACAGAATCATCAATGATTTCGACAAAAGCATTTTCTGGCGCACTTTTCCCCCAGCGCTTCTCGTTCGTGATGCGAGCGCCTTCCACGCCCCCTTTTTTCCCTGCTTCGGACCTCTGCCGGAGCCAGTCGAATTGCTCGCGGGAGCCGTGGACGTAGATAAAATCGCCACGGTCGTCGGCGAGTTTTCCGATGATCGCGTCGTTCAGCTTTTGTTTTTTCCACTCGGATTTCGGAATCCCATCGTCGGACGTGCGCCAGTAGCGCTGCGCGACGGTCCACGCCCGAATGAGCGCGCCCAATGCCTTGTCGGCGTCCCCGAGTTCGACGACCAGATCGAGCCATCCGCGCTCGGTAAAAAGACTTTGTTCAATGTTTATGCGCGGCAAACTACCCCCCCTATTTGAACTGTTTTCTCCGCGAGAGACCCCCATCGTCTTTGCGAGAGTGGGTAGGGAGGAGCCAGTTCAGGGGGGTTTAGCCGCCTTATTCACCCCTCCCCATTCTTCTCTCGCAGAGTCGAATAGTTTGGGATTAGCCGATGAATTTATGACGGATGAATATTTTTAAATCTCGGGTGGGCCACTTCCATCCAGTTCCCACCACATTCATTCAGATCACAGTGCCGAGGTGCAAAATTTCCCCCAGTCTTCCATGAGCGGCTTCCGTCTTTCGAAGAGGTCGCCGCGCTTGTAAGCCGCTTTCGTTTTGTTTTTTTCCACGTGCGCGAGCGCCCTTTCGGAAAGAATGTCGGCGAAGTCCGGGAATTCAGTACCCCAGTCCTCCGTCGCCCAGTCTTTGAACGTCGACCGGAACCCGTGGGGAACGAACTCGAGGCCGAACTTCCGCATGGCGATGAGGCAAGCCATGTTCGAAAGATGGCGGCCGTTCATGCGACTGGGGAAAAGGTACTGATCGCACGAGTTCGCGTGGATTCGCCTTACAAGCGCCACGGCTTCGTTAGACAGCGGGACGCGGTGGTCCCGGTCCATCTTCATCCGAACCCCGGGTATGGACCAGCACGCGGCCTCTAAATCGATTTCCGACCAGGTAGCGCCCAAGACTTCTTTCGTGCGCCCGAGGGTCAGGATCATGAACTGAAGCGCCCGGAAGGAGGCGCCCTCTTTCCTCGAAAGCCCGGCGTAAAACTTAGGGAGTTCGGGGGCTGGCATTGCAGGGAAA
>JAYVXM010000156.1:0-7143 GCA_043785205.1 Bdellovibrionales bacterium | reverse complement strand
TCATCGGCATATTCTTGCAGCTTGGAGTAATGGTCTGCGCCTTTATCATGCTGGATGGCCTCGTATCGAGTTGGCTTCTTACCGGAAGTCAGGGGTTTACCGCGGAAGATCTCGAAATTTTAAGGAGCGGCCACGAGCTTCCAGGAGTCGTTGTTCCTCGTACGATCGAGGCGCTTCACGCTGGGTTAGCGAACGCCGATGCCGGGAGTGTGGTATCGCTGGGGATTATAGCATTGATCGCGCTGCCAATCCTTCGTGTGACGTTAACCTGCATTTTATTCGTTTCAAAAAAGGATTTTCTGTATTTTGGGTTTACCGTGATCGTCCTAGCGACGCTTTCTATCGGGATTTTTTTTGGAAACGGTCTCTGAGAGGAAACTATGTCAACGCCGGGTAGGATCGCATCATGGATCATTAAAGATCGAACCGGCCTGAATCGTTACGGCTCTGCGGTCGCTTGGAGCGTAATCGCGCTTATCTTGATACTGCTCGTGCATCCCGTTACCGATCGGAATCTGTTTTTTGTTTCTTTGGTGAGTATTGTTTCGGCTGCCGTTTTTTGTGGAGCACCCCCCGCGCTTCTGGCCACTGGGATTTCGATTTTTGGGCTCAACTTCTTCCTCATGAGCGACGGACGGGCCCTTCGCTTGGAATCGGGAGAGGATTTAGCACGGATCGGGATTTTTGTAGTCGCCTCATCTTTTTTGACCGCAATCGGGGCTGCGTTGCGGGCGTCGTTAATCGAGGCACAAAAGGCAAGATTAACCGCCGAAGAGGCGACGAAAGCGCGTGACGAATTTATATCGATCGTGAGTCACGAACTCAAAGGCCCGCTTACGGCCCTGGGTCTACGCGTTCAGCTAGGACTTCGTAACGTTCGACAAAACTCCGGTCGGTCAATTGATTACTCGGAGGCCTATTCCAATTTATTGAGGGCGAGCGACGTGGCTTTAGGCCGTTTTCAACGACTCGTGGATGACTTGCTAGATTTCTCGCGCGCGATCCACGGAAAGATGAAGATTGAACTCGATACCGTAGATTTAAGAATCTTAGTCGGAGATGTGGTGGAACGATTCTCGGATGAGCTAAAGACTAAAAATATTTCCCTGAACGTCGCAGTCGAGGATGGAATTTTCGGGCGTTGGGACCCGACGCGGATCGATCAGGTTTTCACGAACTTAATCTCGAACGCGATCAAATACGGAGAGAGTACCCCCATTGAAATATCGACGAAATTGCGACCAGGGAGTGTCTTAATCTCCGTCAGAGACCGCGGGGCGGGTATCGCCGAAGAGGACTTAGATCGGGTGTTTGACCGGTTTGAACGAGTTACCCATTACGCCTCGATACCCGGAATGGGGCTCGGACTCTATATCTCGCGCAAGATCGTAGAGCTGCACCAGGGCACCATCTGGGCGGTCAGTCCGAAAGAGGGTGGCTCCATTTTTAATGTCGAGCTTCCTACGCTCTTCAATGCTGCCTCGGATCTGATTCATCCCCCCGCTCCACAGATTGCGGAAAACGAATAGCCATGTCTCCGCGACTGCCAAAAAAATCTCGCACGCCGAGAGTATGAAATTCCTGCCCACTTTCTATTCGGTGGATTTGCTTTATAGTGAAGGAATGATTCGTTTTCGCGCAATTTTGCTCCTCACACTTTTCGTGGTCGCCGTAATCGGCCGCGCAATTTTTGGGGCACCCGCGGAAAATCCATTTTCTCGACTCGGCTCGAAAACGGCGATTTCCGTCGTCGCCGATTCGGGTGATTCCCATGCGGACGAAGTTGCGCCCCTCAAGATGGCGAAGTGTAAGCGCCGAATTCGTCATGCGCCTCCTCAAAATCTCCTTTTGATCGGCGAGCTGGTTTACCATTTTCAACCGGTCGATCTCCGTTACTCGCTTTCCACTCTTCGAACTATTTTCTCATTGCGTTTTGGACCCGATACTCCGCCACCGATCGCTCATTCGATCGTGCGCTTCTCGGTTTAGGCGGTCCAAAAATCTCTTAAAACTTTTCACGCTTTGCCTCTGAGTATTGGTCATTCGGCCAAGCCAGACTGCATTTCGGAGTTCGCAATGAAATCGGAAAATGAATCCGGCGGCTTGTCCGGATTCGCAGTGAGAAACCCTCACTTCGTCATGGTCGCTTGCCTGCTCGTCTTGATCCTCGGTGGGCTCGCCCTCGTGTCATTGCCTAAGGATCTCCTGCCGTCGGCAAATCTGCCGGCAGTGCAGATTCTTTCCTTTTACTCCGGGATGCCGGTCGAACACGTCGAAAAGAACCTGACCTCGCGTTTCGAGCGGTACACCGGGCAAGCCATCGGCATCGAACGTCAAGAATCAAAGTCTCTCGTCGGTGTGAGCATCGTGAAGAACTTTTTCGGTCCTGAGACCGATTTAAATACGGCCATTTCACAAACCACGTCGCTCGTGATGTCCGTTCTGCGTCGCCTTCCTCCGGGAACCCAACCGCCGCTAATTCTTCCGTTCGATCCTATGGCGGCAGTTCCACTCGCGCTCGTGGCGGTCAGCGGCGATACGACCGAAAAGGACCTCTACGATGCCGCCCGCTACGACGTACGGAACTCCATTCAGTCGGTGACGGGAGCAATGGCCCCAACCGTGATGGGCGGATCGGAGCGCCAGGTCGTCGTCTACCTTGATCCGGCCAAACTCCGTCGCATGAACCTTTCGTCTTTGGATGTGATCGATAAACTCACTCATCTTAATACCTTTGTGCCCTCTGGGAACGTAAAGATCGACGATCTGGACTATCAGATCTTGAGTAATGGTCTCGTCGATCGGATCGCCGACATGGATCAGTTTCCGATTCGCTCTGAGAACGGAGTGTCAGTCCTTTTGAAGGACGTCGGCCACGCTAGCGACGCGAGCAAGATTCAGACGAACATCGTTCGCGTCGATGGAAAGCGGCAGGTTTACGTACCGATTTACCGGCAGCCGGGCGCTAACTCGATTCAGGTTGTGGACCAGATCCGCGACTCTCTCCATGACTTGGAAAAGCGCCTAGGTAACGTGCACCTCAAACTCGTTGCGGACCAATCCGTATTCATTCGGCACGCGATCGAAAGCATTACGGAAGAGGCGCTCATTGGTGGGGGCCTCGCCGCTCTAATGGTGCTTCTCTTCTTGGGAAACCCGCCAGCCACGGTTGGAATTCTACTATCGCTTCCTCTATCTCTGCTCTGTGCTTTTCTAGGACTGAAGGCGAGCGGCCAGACGGTGAACGCCATGACGTTAGGCGGGCTCGCCTTGGCTATCGGCGTCTTAGTCGATAACTCGATCGTCGTTCTCGAAAACATCATTCGTAAACTTGCGAATGGTCAAGGTCCGATGAAGGCCGCCGTTACCGGAGCCGGTGAGGTCGCGATGCCGGTTCTGGCTTCGACGCTTGCCACGATGATCGTCTTTTTTCCGGTCGTGTTCTTAAAAGGGATTACCAAGACCCTATTTAGTGCGCTCGCTAAGTCGGTTATCTTTGCCATGATCGGATCGTACTTCTGCGCTCTCGTCGTCATTCCTCTCTTCGCCGCAAAATTTCTGCGCCCCAAGAAAGCGAATGAACCGCGTCGATTTCTATTCTCGGCGATCGAAGAGAGAATCGAACGCCTTTCCGGGTTCTACGCGAAAAGACTGGAATGGGCGTTACGGCATTCAAAGGGCATGCTTGCTGGGACTGGCGTCGTGCTTGCGATCGCGTCTCTCTCGGTATTTAAAATCGGTAGTGAACTCTTTCCACGCGCGGACGCCGGAAACTTCGTGATTGAGCTTCGCCGCCCTTCCGGAACGCGAATCGAAGAAACTGAGAAGTTTGCGGCGTCTTTCGAGAGCCGCCTGAGGGCGTTGATTCCGGAACACGATCTCGGGATGATTATTACGAACGCCGGTGTCTATTATGGTTTCCCGGCGGCCTTTACCCCGAACAGCGGACCTCAGGACGTATTCTTTAACGTCGAGTTAACCGAACATCGCGTCCATTCGTCTCAATTTTACGCGAAACAAGTCCGCGAAGTCGTTTCACGGGAGTACCCCGGTACGGATATGGGGATTGAGCTCGGAGGGCTTTTAACTTCGGCTTTGAACGGTGGCTTGCGCTCGCCGATCGACATCCAATTTCAAGGGCCGGATCAGGAAAAGTCCCAGCGATTCGCCGGCGAACTCGCTTCGAAAATCAAAGGTCTCAAGGGAGCGGTCGATGTTCGTGTTCAACAGCGATTCGACGCGCCACAAATCACCCTCGACGTGAACCGAGCCAAAGCCGGAGAACTTGGGGTGACCACGGACGAAGTAGTGAAAAATATCGTGAGCGCGGTCAGCGGGAGCGCCACGTTCAATCCGGCGATTTGGGTCGATCCGAAGAGTGGAATCGACTACCTCCTCGGCGTACAGTTTCGCGAAGATCAGATCTCAAAAATCGACGATCTTGCGGATATTCCGATCAGCGGGCGGCGGCAGGAGCGCACCGTTCCGCTTCGCGATCTCGCAACAATTACGAAGACGAAAGGCTTGAGTGAAGTTAATCACCTGAATCTAAAACCGGTCGTCGACGTCTTTCTCGACGCCGAAGGGCGCGACGTAGGTGGCCTCTCCGCCGAAATTGATAAACTGATTCAGGCTACTCCGTTACCCGAAGGCTACAGCGCCAAAATTCGGGGCGAAGTATCGGAGATGAATAGTGCAGTTGGCTCCCTCGGAGGAGGTTTCCTTCTGGCGGCCGTTCTGGTGTACCTCATTCTCGTCGTGCAATTTCGGTCGTTCGTAATCCCTGCGATCGTCATGATTACAGTTCCCATGGGACTGGTCGGGATCGTCGTAATGCTTGCCGTGACACATACTTATTTCAGCATTCAGGCAGCGATCGGGGCGATCTTTATGATCGGGATCGCGGTGGCGAACGGAGTTCTGCTGATCGAGTTTATCATCCACCACGTTGGAGAAGGTTCTGATGTCGACGCGGGAATTATCGGAGCCTCGAAGGCACGGCTGAGGCCGATTCTGATGACCTCGCTCGCCTCGATGCTCGGTCTCGTGCCGATGGCGATTGGGCTCGGGCATGGTTCGGAGGCAAATATTCCGCTGGGTCGATCCGTGATCGGGGGTCAGCTTCTTTCGACGACGTTGACTCTCTTCATTGTTCCGATTCTCTTCAAATTAATTCGAGGGAAGACAGTCGCGAAATCTGTCCACCGACCGGAATCTAGGCCCGAGCCTGAAATGATGAGGTCGGTATGATGTACCGTTTTTGGGCCGCGCTCGGCGGGTTTGCACTGTTAACGTATTCTACTATCGGCTATGGGGCTGATATTCAGCTCGAGGAAATTCTTAGACTCGCGGAAAAAAATGATCACCGAATTTCTGCCGGGGAGATGGGGCTAGCCGCCGCCGAGAGTTCAGTGTCGGTTGCTCGTGCGGGTTACTATCCGAAACTCGACTTCGAGGCCGTCGATAGCACTGGTTTCCCAGGTTCAAGCGGGGCGCTCGGAGTGGGTGGACTGATGGGCTCGCCGTACCGGAAAGGGGTGGGTGTGGGATTAGTCGCCCAGGCGAATCTTTGGGATTTCGGGCGAACTACCTACGGAGTTCGCGCAGCTCGGCATGATTCTCACGTTCGAGAGGAAGAGGTGCGATTAACCCAGATGGACGCCGACCTTGAGGCAACCCGGCTTTACTTCGCTTGCGTGAGGGATCGGTCACAAAGTGAGAACTGGAGTTTCGTTCTCGCGGAAGCAAAAGTTGTGGCCGAAGAAGTAACCAAGTTCGTCAAGACGGGACAGCGTTCTGTCGTCGAGCGATTCCTTGCGGAATCTCAAGTCGAGGAGGCGCTGACCGAGCAGGCGGATTTTGCTCAAAGAGCCAAACTCACCCTGGGTCGCCTCGGAATTCTGACTGGGGTGAACTACTCGGCGGCTACTTGTCCGGCGGTAGAAGCGATGAGCGAAATTGCGAAGCGTTTTGAGCCAGGCCAACTCAAAAACCCTATTCTTGCGGCGGCCGAGGAAAAGGCACAAGCCGAAGCCGATCGTGCGAAGCAGGCGACGGCTGGTCACCTTCCGAAACTGGTCGCGGTCGCGAGTTATGGAGCGCTCGAGAATGCGCGACTCGTCCCAAAAGGGGACTATGCGGTTGGAGTCGGAGTCATTCTACCGCTTTTTGATGGGCTAAAGACTTCGTCGGAAGTTCGCCGTGCCGAGGCGCTGTCCGCTGAGCGATCCTTTTTGATCGAGGCGGAGCGCGATCGGATTGCGCAGACGAACGCAAAATATGACGAAATTATAGAGGGCGCGAAGGCTCGTCTTGCCCATCTTGAGCCAGAATTGAACCTGGCGCGCGAGGGCTTTCAAGTCGCGAGAAAACGTTACTTCAAATTTCAGGGATTGCTCGTCGATGTGCGAGAAGCGCTGAGGAATCTCAGCCGGACGAAAAATCAGTTCGATGAAACTCGGCTCGATTTTGTCGAAGGAACAGTGGCTAAGGCGATTTTCAATGGTGGAAGAGTACGAGGCTCTTCCTTGGGTAACTAATGATCAACAGCAAGGGGGCGGTATGTCTTTTCGTAGAAACCTAGGAGTTATTTTGGGGGTTGGGTGTGCGCTTGGCGCGTTTGCGGTGGCCCGGGCACGTGCGGGAGTAGTGACGGTCTTTCACGAGGAGCTCGCGGATTCCGATCCTTTCGAGATTATACAGGCTCAATTCCGAGTAAATGAAGAGAGGCCCGATCTTGGGCGTGCGTGGGTCGACGTTATTCAACGAAAGAAGTTCGCGAATGGCGAAGATGGGCCTGAGGAGACGACCCTGAGCCGAAATGTGGCCGGGTTGACCTTTGACGCCGCCAGCGGTGAAATTAGATATCAGGAAGGAAGCAGTAAGCCGACCGTTTGCGCCAAGCTGGAGCTAAAACACTTTCTATTCATCCACTGGAAGAAGATTGAGGAGACGGGATCATGCGTTATGTCGGGTCACGTCGTCGACGCGAATGTCGATGATGGATTTCGAGTGCGAGTGCGTCCTTTCGCAGAGGTTAAGATGGAAGTGAATCCCGACGGAAAAGTTGCGGAGTCAAAGCAGGAAGATCGTTTCCCAGCTTCGGTGAGTGTGACGAAAAGAATCACGCATGGACGTGAGAAA
>JAYVXM010000155.1:0-7157 GCA_043785205.1 Bdellovibrionales bacterium | reverse complement strand
GGAAGAGGTGAGATTCGAACTCACGGTACGGTTTCCCGTACGCTGGTTTTCAAAACCAGTGCCTTAAACCGCTCGGCCACTCTTCCGCATCATCGGCTCCCGACCATCCACACGTCGGCGCCGCGTTTTTCGAATCCATTCGCGCCCTCGATATAGCGATGGAGCACGGGCGGAATTTTTACCTCGCCCTTTTCGTTTTGAAAATTTTCAAGGATCGCGACGAACGTACGCCCTACGGCGAGGCCCGAACCGTTCAGCGTATGGGCGAGCTTCGGTTTTCCACCGGCCTCCGTCCGGTAACGAATCGCCGCGCGTCGCGCCTGAAAATCGCCGCAATTCGAACACGATGAAATTTCGCGATAGGTGCCCTGAGCGGGAAGCCAAACTTCGAGATCGTAAGTCTTCGTCGCCCCGAAACCCATGTCGCCGCCGCAAAGGAGCATCGTCCGATACGGAAGGCCGAGACGCTCGAGCACCTTCTCCGCATCCTTCGTCATTTTCTCGAGCTCGTCGAACGCGGTCGACTCGTCGACGATCTTCACCATCTCGACCTTTTGGAATTGATGCTGGCGGACGAGTCCGCGCACGTCCTTTCCGTAAGAACCGGCCTCGCTGCGGAAACACGGCGAGTAGGCGGTCAGGTACATCGGAAGCTTTCCTGGCTCCATGATTTCGTCGGCCGCGATGTTTGTGAGCGGCACTTCCGACGTCGGAATCAAAAAGAGCTCGCGATCGCCGACCGCGGTCTTAAACAGGTCTTCTTCGAATTTCGGAAGCTGACCCGTTCCGGTCAGCGCCTTCCTCGAAACGAGGAACGGCGGAATGATCTCCTCGTATCCATGCTCACGCGTATGGAGGTCGAGCATGAACTGGATGAGCGCCCGCTCGAGCCGCGCGCCGGCGCCGCGATAAATCGCGAACCGCGCGCCCGAAATTTTAGCGGCCCGTTCGAAGTCGATGACCCCGAGCCCTTCGCCGAGCGCGACATGGTCCTTCGCCGGAAATCCGAGTTTATTCGGTTCCCCCCATTTTCGAACTTCCCGATTTTCGTCGGCGCCTTTTCCGACCGGTACCGATTCGTGCGGAAGGTTCGGAAGCCGGAGGCTCATGTCGTCGAGCCGTTCCTGAACCTGTTTCAGCTCCTCGTCGAGCGTCTTCGACCGGTCCCCGATCTCGCGCATTTCCGCCATCAGCTTATCCGCTTCGGCCGCCGCCGCCGGATCCGTTTTCGCCTTCACCTTCAGCTGCCCGACGAGCTGGCTTCCGGCGTTCCGCTTGGCTTTCAGGGCTTCGGTTTCCTGGATCAATTCCTTCCGACGCTTCGACAAGGCGACAATTTTCGAAATTTCCTCCGAAGGAAAGTTCTTCTTCGCGAGCCCTTTTTCCAGAGTCTCGATTTGGTCGACGAAAAGACGGGGGTCTAACATGCCCCGAGCTTATCAAATCCACGCTTAGAGGTAACGTTCGATTTCGGCCTTATCGGCGGCGTCCGGCTCCATTTGGAGGTATTTTTGGAAGGCGCCACGGGCGGCGATAAGATCCCCCATGTCCCGGTAACATTCGCCCAACCGCTTATACAGGAGTGGATTTCCCGGATCGATTTGGATGGCCGCGCGGAAGAGCGCGACCGCCCCCGCGTAATTTTTCAGGCGGTGGTTAGCCAGCGCGGCATTCAGCTTCGCTTCGGCGTTCGCGGGCTGAAGACCCATCGCTTTCGCGAGATGCGTCAAGGCCCCTTTCGGGTCGCCGAGCTCGATCTTTACTTTCCCGAGGGAAATGAGGGCGGGAATCGACATGTCGTTGTTCGCAAGTTCCGTCGCGTATTCTTCGGCTGCGAGTTTATAATTCCCCATGTTCGAGTACATAAGGCCTTTGTAATAATGGAGGTTCGGGTACTTCGGATAAATCGCGTAGATCCGTTCGAGCTCGACCTGGGCCTTTTCGAATTGCGCCTTCTTCATAAAAATTTGGTAGCGCGAGAGATAGCCCGACGGATCGGACGCGTTCCGATCCGAATAGCTCTTGAAAGCCTCGAGCGCTTTATCGAGCGCTTTTTTATCCGTGTTTTCGTTATTCAGGTAGATCTGGGCCTGGAGCTTCCAGGGGTACGCGTACTCCGGATTCGCCTGCCTGGCCTGGTCGACGTACTGCTGAGCGTCCGCCCACTGCCCTTTTTTGATCTCGAGCTCGGCGATCGCCGCGAGGAGTTCTGCGCGGGCGAACGCGCCCTTTTGAAGTTCGTCCTGAAGGTACTGGACTCCCGCGTCGGGCCCTTCAACCTCGGAAACCGCCTTCGCGGTGAGGATGATCGGTTCGGAGTTCAGCGGATCGAAACGGCGGGCGAGGGCGAAGAAAAACGGTGCGTCCTTGAAACTCTTCACGGACATGAGGACTTTCCCGTATGCGATATAGACATCGGGATCGATCGATTCGCGGCTCATCGCCTTTTTATAGAAAGTGGCCGCCTCTACGTATCGATTCTGCTTGGCGTACATGTCGCCCGCCGCCTTGTCGATCGAGGACTGGCTCACGGGAAGTTTCCGAAATTTATCCATCGCTTTCTGAGCTTCTTCCCACTCATAGCTCTGAATCAATACCGAGATATATTTCGACCAGATGTCGATCGCGTTTGGCTCCATCTCCGCCGCCTTTTGGTAATTCAATCGGGCGTTCACGAGATCGTTTAGCTGAACGAACATATCGCCGATCTTCATCAATGGATCTGCGGATTTCGGATTCTCGGTCCGCGCGTTCAAAAACTGGGCAAGCGCGTCGTTCACGAGTCCTTGCTTGAGGAGCTTTTCTCCTTCACCGAGAAAAAAGTACATTCGCGCCACGTTCTTCGCGTTGGCGATCCCGCCCCCTTCGCGCGCCTGGAGGGTATAATATTCGAGGAGATAGTCGCGGTTCTTGCGGTCGAGTTTCAGCGCTCGCTCGACCGCGCTCAGCGCTTCCGGATATTTTTGCGCAACCGAATAGAGCTGGGACAAAAGGTAGTTCGCTTGGCCGAGATCCTTTGGAGAAAGAAAATCCGGATTTTTTAAAAGAAGATTCAAATCGGCGGCCGAACCCGAAAGGTTCCCGCTTTTCCAGGCGACGACAACCTTTCTAAGTCGTGACTTCGCGTGGGTCGGCCAACCTTTCAAAGCCTTATCGTACTGATCGAGGGCGGCGCCCATGTCGCCGAGCTCTTCCGCGATCCGGCCCCGAACGTAAAAAATCCGCGGGCTCCAGGCCCGGTTATCGGGAAAACTCTGAAGGTATTTCGCGGCTTCCTGAGCGTTTCCTTTCGCGAGGAACGCTTCCGAAATGTAGAGATAGAGCGACGGATCAAGCGCCTTTTTCCCTTTCGTGTACTCGATGATTTTCTGGATCGCGGCTTCGGGACGCCCCGTGACGGTCAAAAATTCAGCATCCGCGATGACGATTTCCGGAAGTTCGATTCCTTTCGCCTTCGCCGACTCGAGGAGCTGGGAAATCACCGAGAAAAAGCTCTCGTCTTTCGTTGACGTGTCGATCAAATTCACATACGCGCTCGCGAGCATCGCATAGGCCTTCAGATTCTCGGGATCGACCGTAACGGCTTCGCTGAGTCGCGTCGAGGCCGCTTTGTAACCCAGAACATGGTCGAGGGCATAATTCTTGATCGCTTCGATGTAGAGTTTCTCGCTGAGCGCCGGATCGGATTTTCCATCGTTCGGTTTCGGGAGAGACGGCCGGAAGGACGCCGACCGTTTCAGAAACTGTCCCGCGGTGTCGGGGCTATCTTTGAGAAAACTGTCGTACCCGAAGTAGCCGAGCGTAGCCGCGATCGCGAGAATTCGAACGAGTTCTTTTCCTTTCGGAATTCGGGCTCGTTTCTTCGCCGCGGGAAGTCCGGGACGATGGAGGACGACGGTCGCCTCCTGCACCAGCCGCCGAAACTTCGGATCGGCGATCTCATCGCGAAGCATCGGCTCGAGTTCGACGGGACCGAGTCCTCCCGGAATCTGGATGAGCTCGGTTCCGTCTTCGCTCGTGGCGGACTCTGGAGGGAGGTCCATCGCGAGGTGAGTCGCGTCTTCCTCTGAGTCGGTCTTTCCGCGTAGCGGATTCGCGCCCCGTTCAGGATCGAGCATCGTGTGATCGTCGTCTTCGGTCACGACACGAGTCGCTTCCGGGTCGTTCGGTTTCGCCGGAAGGACGTTCGGTCTCCGCTGACCGCGAACCTGCGCGCGGACGTCGACGGTGACGCTGGTCGCCTGGGTCGGTTCGGGCGCCGCCGATGGAAGGACAATGGTCGGCGCGAACTGCTCGCGGGTTGGACTCAGAATTGGGCGATAACTGCTTTGCTCGCTCTTGAGCGTGTGGGTCGCGTCGAGCGTGCCCGACGCGTTCCGATAAAGGAGCTCGGCGAGCTCGGGAATCCGATTGATGTCCTGCCAAAGTCCGTTCGGGTATTCCTTGGCGAGCTCGACGCCGGTGATTTGGTTTTTCAGGATAAGCTTTTTCAACCGCTCGAGATCGAGCGGGCCCAGGACGCGACCGGAGTGGTGCTTCACTTTGAAAAGAGGGCCTGAATGCACAGTTCTATTTTACCAGAAAAGGAAAAGGGTAGGGACCGTTTCGGCCCTCCGCTTTACCACGGCAAATTTTGCCTGTTCAGTGAATAGCCAATTCAGAGTTTCGCGACGATTCGTTTCGTCACGGCCATCATCTTCGAGGGTAGAATCCCGATTTGAAGGGTCATCGCCACCATCATCGCGACCGCGAACGCGCCGAGCGCCGGCGTAAGGTTCGGAATCGTCTCTTCGCCCTGGGAATCCCGCATGTACATATAAACAAGGACCCGGAGGTAGTAGTAAACGGCGATCGCGCTGCAAAGAACGGCGAGGACGACGAGCCAGACTTCCTTCGCTTGGATCGCGGAGTAGAGGAGGTAATATTTCGCGGCGAAACCCGCGGTCGGCGGAACACCCGCCATCGAGAAGAGAAAAACCGCCATCGAGAACGCGAGCCAAGGGTGCCGCTTCGACAGACCCGCGAGGTCGTGGAGATTCAGCCCGGTATCTCCGCGGCCCGAAAGGATGGAAAGGACCGCGAACGCTCCGAGGTTCATGATCGTATAGCTCGCGAGGTACATGAGGATCGGCGCGAAGCCGGATTCCGAATGCGGCGCCGCGATCATCCCGACGAGAAGATAGCCCGTGTGCGCGATAGAAGAATAAGCGAGCATTCGTTTCAAATTCGTCTGGGTAAGGGCAATCAGATTCCCGATCAGCATCGTCGCGACGGCAAGTACCCAAAGAACGTCGTGAAGGCGACCCTGGACCGCGCTCTCAAGGTCCTTCCCGTAACCGAGGGCGATGAAAACGCGGACGAATGCGGCGAAGGACGCCGCCTTAATCCCGGTCGTCATGAAGCCCGTGATCGGTGTCGGTGCGCCTTCGTAAACGTCCGGCATCCACATATGGAACGGTACCGAAGCGACTTTGAACAGGAACCCCGCGATGACCATCCAGGCGCCGAGATGGAACACCGGAGTCATGAGCTCCCCGCGCGCGGAAATCCGGGCGAGAATCTCGGTGATCGTGAATGTTCCGGTCGCGCCGTAGAGGAGGGCCGTCCCGTAGAGAAGAATCGCCGAAGCGGCAGCGCCCAAAATGAAATATTTCATCGCCGCTTCGTTCGAGCGCCGGTCATTCCGCCGAAAGCCGACGAGGACGTAAACCGAAAGGGACATGATCTCGAGCGCGATGAAGATCGTGATGAGGTCGAGCGCCGAGCCCATGAGCATCATGCCGAACGTGGAGAATAGGAGGAGGATCGTATACTCGGGAAATTGGAGGCGCTCCTTATCGAGGTACCGGAGCGAGGCGAAAAGCGAGAGCGCGGCCGCGCCGAGGAAAAGGATATTGAAGAACGCCGAATAACCATCGGCGACCATCATTCCGCCGAAAAGGTTGAGGCGCTCCATGGAGACCTGATTCGCCGAAGCAACGATCGCGGCGAAGAGGCCGATGATCGAGACGCCGAAGACCGCCCACTTCGTCGGCAGGAACTTGAGAACCCCGGCGATCATCGCGACCATCGCGGCCCCGAGGAGCCAAAAGTACGGGGTCAGGGCAGCGCACTGTTCAGCGGTGAGGCCGAGAAGGGACGGATCTACGACGTTCAGCTTATCCATGGGATTATTTTCCGGCTTTCAAAAAGGGGATGGACGCGACCATTTCCGCTTTCCCCGAACGCTCGAGGAGGCGGGCGACGGAGGTTTCCATTTTATCGAAGAAAAAGTTCGGGTAGACGCCCATCACGACGATCGCGACCATGAGGGGCGCGAGCACGAAGACTTCCCGTGTCGAAAGATCCTTCAGCTTCTTGTTTTCGGGATTTTCAAGCGGCCCGAACATCACGCGCTGGAACATCCAGAGCATGTAGACGGCCCCGAAGATCACGCCGGTCGTGGCGATGACCGCGAGACCCGGATTCGATTTCCAGGCTCCGAGAAGAATGAGGAATTCGCCGATAAAGCCGTTCGTTCCGGGCAGCGCGACCGACGAAAGCGTCGCGAGCATGAAGGCGACCGCGAAGAGCGGCATGACCTTCGTGATTCCGCCGTACTCCTTGATTTCCTTCGTGTGGCGCCGCTCGTAAAGCATTCCGACGAGAAGAAAGAGCGCAGGAGTGGAAATCCCGTGATTCAGCATCTGGTAGACCGACCCGGTCGCCCCGATCGAATTCAGCGAAAAGAGC
The DNA here is from genome assembly GCA_043785205.1 of Bdellovibrionales bacterium. Taxonomy (GTDB): domain Bacteria; phylum Bdellovibrionota; class UBA1018; order UBA1018; family UBA1018; genus JACMQW01. The sequence continues at coordinate 425 of JAYVXM010000155.1, read as the reverse complement.
CCGATCACGACGTAACCCATGTGGGAAACCGAGGAATAGGCGACGAGCTTCTTCATGTCCGGCTGGACCATCGCGACCCAGGCTCCGTAAACGATCGCGATCGTGCCGAGGACCATGAACGTGTGCTGATAAGTCAGGACGGCCTGAGGGAAAAGCGGGAATGCGAACCGAATGAATCCGTAACCCCCCATCTTGAGGAGGACGCCGGCGAGGATCACGGAGCCGGCGGTCGGCGCCTGAACGTGGGCGTCGGGCAGCCAAGTGTGAAACGGAAAGAGCGGGACCTTGATCGCGAACGCGAGGGCGAACGCGAGGAAAAGAAGACCCTGGGTCGAGAAATAACCCGCGCCGTCGAGCTTCACTTTATAGAGGTCGAGGAGCGCGGTCGAATAGGATCCGAACTGAAGCTTGTGTTGATAGGCGAG
>JAYVXM010000154.1:0-2141 GCA_043785205.1 Bdellovibrionales bacterium | reverse complement strand
GCCGGCGGCGATCTACTCGCTGATTCTTTTCCCGACGTTTCGGTATTTCATCGGCGCCGCCTATGCGGAGGCCTTCATCGCGTGCTTCCTCATCGGTTATCTCGCGTACGATTATACCCATTACTTCATCCATCACTTCACGCCGCGCACGCCGATCGGAAAGTTCCTGAAGAAGCATCACTTGATGCATCACTTCGCGAATTACGAGTCGAAGTGGGGGGTTTCGAACCCGCTCTGGGACTACGTTTTCGGAACCGTCGAGGCGAAGAGCGAAGCGAAGACCGCCACTTCCCGCGCTAAGACCGCATGACCGGCCGACAGGCGCGAATCCTCATCACGCTTCTTTGCGGGTTGGCCTTCGTCTATATCGCCTGGGGTTTCTTCATTCCGCTCATGCTCGGCGCCGCGGTCGCGCTGCTTCTCCACCCGATCTTCGATTTTCTCGTCGTGCGGAAGAACTGGCGCGCGGATCTCGCCGCGGCGGCGCTGACCTTCGGGGTGACCGTACTTCTGATCCTGCCGGCGACCCTCCTTTCGATCCGTGGCGTACGGTTCGCGGCGGCCCGCTTCACGGCTTGGAAAGATTCGCCCTTCACGAGCGGGCCCGGGGGGGATTCGTCGCTGCTCGAGTCGGTCAGCCAGATTCCTTTCGTTTCGCGCGGGATCGTCTGGACGGCCGACATGCTCCGCATGGATCAGGCGGACGTGCTCGACTCGATCGGCGGGATGCTGAAGAATCTCGGCATGCGCGCCGCGGATTTCGTGACGGCGATTCTCGCCTCGCTGCCGACGGTAGCGCTCGGACTCTTTCTCTTGATCCTCGGGATTTATTTCTTTCTCGCCGACGGCGTGCGAGTCGCGCGTTTCTTCCGCGCGAATTCGTTTTTTCCGGACGAGCAAACCGAGGAGATCTTCGAACGCTTCGGTGGGCTTTGTCGCGCGGTTTTGCTCGCGAGTCTCGTCTCCGGGCTCGTCCAATCGGCGATTTACTTCGTCGGGGGCGCCATCGGGGGCGTGAGCGATCTCGTCGTGCTCGGTTTCTCGGTTTTTCTCGCCAGCTTCATTCCCGTCGTCGGCGCGACGCCGATCACCTTCGGGCTCGCGGCGTATTTCATCGTCAGCGGGCACCGGTTCGCCGGCTTTACTCTGCTCGTCGCGGCGTTCGTGGCGACGGTGGCGGACAACTTCGTCCGTCCATTCGTCCTGAAGGGCGGCGCGAATCTCCATCCGCTGATCGCGATCGTCTCGCTCTTCGGCGGCCTCCAAATTTTCGGCTTCGCGGGCGTCTTCATCGGCCCGATTCTCGCCGGGATGTTCTTCGTTTTCCTCGACGCCCACGCGAAGACGCGCCACCTCGAGTAGGGTTCCGACTTCGGCCCAATCGGCTAAGTGGTTGACGGAGGCACTTCGTTTTTGTTTAGATACACCTATGGCGAAAGATTCCCCCAAGGCCGCGAAAGCGTCGGCGAAGATCACGACGAGTTCCACCGCTGAGTATTTCTCCAAGAATCTCCAGCAGGTAGGCTTCTCCTCTCAAGTAAAGGCTGTTCTCACGACGCTTAAGGAAGCGGTCGATAACGCGCTCGATGCCTGCGAAGAACATGACATTCTTCCCGAGATCGAGATCTGGGTCGAGAAGCTCGGGAGCGGAACCCTCAAGGGTTCGGATAAGGTGCGGATCAAGGTCATCGACAACGGTCCTGGCATCGATACCGACGACGTTCCGAAGGTCTTCGGCGAATACCTCGCGTCCTCGAAATTCGGGCGCGGACGGTGCTCGCGCGGCCAGCAAGGAATCGGGATTTCCGCGGCCACGACCTGGGCCCAGCTCACGAACGCCACCGGCGCGCGCGTGATCTCGAAGACGAAGGCGATGCGCAAGGCGCTCTCCTGCATCGTCGAAGTCGACATCAAGAATAATCGGGGCGTTCTCAAGGAAAAGGAAACGATCGACTGGGACCGCCCGAACGGAACGAGCGTCGAATTCATGATCGACGGCCGGATCCAGCTCAACGGCGAAGCCGGGCTTCTCAACTACCTGAGTGGTACCGTCCTCGTGAATCCGCACCTGACCGTGCACTATAATCTTCCGACCGCTTCCGGCGAGGAGGGCAAGAAGGGTCTGGAACGCACGACGATTG
>JAYVXM010000153.1:0-2142 GCA_043785205.1 Bdellovibrionales bacterium | reverse complement strand
TCCTCGGCGTCAGCAAGGACTCCGTCGATAGTCACCAGCGTTTCAAGTCGAAGTTTGCGCTCCCATTTCCGCTCTTGTCCGACGAGTCCGGTTCGATGCTCGAAGCCTACAAGGTCTGGAACGAGAAAAGCATGTACGGCAAGACGTTCATGGGCATCGATCGCACGACCTACCTGATCGACGTGGACGCGAACGGAAACGGCGTGATTCGTAAGGCGTACCCGAAAGTGAAAGTCACCGGACACGTCGACGAAATCCTGAGCGACCTCGAGAAAGCCTAAGCGAAGATGGAGTTTTTCGCGACCACGGCGAAGGGGATGGAGGAGGTTCTGGCGAAAGAACTCTCCTCCGTTTTCATCGAACTTGCGGAAGCGTTTCCCGAGCTCCGGGAAGCGAAGGTCGGCGCGCCCGCGCGCGCCGGTGTTCCTTTCGCGGGTCCGGTGACGGCCGCGTACGCGGCCTGCCTCTGGTCACGGATCGCGAACCGGATCCTCCTGCCGATTCACCATTTCCCGGCGCCGAATCCCGAAAAGCTCTACGGCGGAACGAAGGCGATCCGGTGGAGCGACCATATGGATCCGCGGTCGACGCTCGCCGTCGACTTCCAGACGACCCACTCGACGATCACGCACACCCAGTTCGGGGCTCAGAAGACGAAAGACGCGATTTGCGATCAGCTTCGTTCCGTCCACGGCGAGCGCCCGTCGATCGATCTCGCATCGCCGGACATCCGCGTGAACGTGTACGTGCGGAACGACGAGGCGTCGGTCAGCATCGACCTCGCCGGGACTTCGCTGCACGAGCGGGGCTACCGCGGCGAACAGCGCGAAGCGCCGATGAAGGAAAATCTGGCGGCCGCGTGTCTAATTCTCGCCGAATACCCGGCGATCCTCGCCGCGGGTGGGGCGCTCGTCGATCCGATGTGCGGTTCCGGCACGATTCCCCTCGAAGCCGCGCTCTTCGCCACGAAGACGGCGCCGGGCCTATTCCGAAAGCGCTGGGGCTTCACGGCCTGGAAGAAGCACGATCCGAAAGTCTGGGCGAGTCTCCTCGCCCATGCGAACGGCATACGAGTCCTCGACCCGAAAAAATTACCGAAGATCGTCGGTTTCGATACCGATCCGACCGCGATCCGCGCGGCGCTGACGAACCTCGAGTCGGCGGGCCTTCGCGGACTCGTCCATTTCGAGAAGCGCGACCTCGACGCCGCGGAAGCGCCCGTCGGGTGCGAGACGGGACTTTTCATTCTGAATCCGCCGTACGGCGAACGCCTCGGGGACGAGGAAGAGTTGAAGCCGCTTTACGGACGGATCGGCGACACGATGAAGAAGAAGTTCAAGGGTTGGAAGGGCGCCCTCCTCACCGGATCGTCCGTTCTCGCGAAGGAGGTCGGGCTGAAGGCCGGCCGCCGGCACGTCCTCTTCAACGGCGCGATCGAGTGCCGGCTCCTGACCTACGACCTCTATGGCGGCACCCGCGCACCCTGATGCGTCGGGTCGGAACCGCCGCCGCCGAATTTCTGGCGGCCAAAGAACTGGAGCGCCACGCCGAAGGGTGTTAGTTTTTTCGATATGATTAGCGTCGAAAGCACCCAGGATTCCGAATCCGCGGCCTCCCTCCAGGTTCTCCAGGAAGAAGAGGAAGTCCGGCGGAATCGGATCGAGAACGTGCGGACTATTCTCGTCGTACTGTCCGGGCGCGCGGTGATTTTCGACGACGCCTCGCTTCGCCAGAAGATCCATCTGAGCTATCCGGACGCGAAAGTCTATTTCATGACCACCGAAGCGTATCCGCTCGGGGAAAAACTTCCCTCGGCGGCGAAGATCGATCTCCTGATCGACTTCACCGGCCCCGGGCACCGCCATAAATGGCTCTGGGCCCGGAAACTCCGCGCCCGAAGCCGTGTTTGCGTCGGCCGGCCGGCGGGGCTTTTTCGCGAGCATATTTACGACCGTCTTTCGACCGAGCTGAAGCGGGCGAGCCTTCCCCGTGACGTGCTCGAGCGGGAAACCCTCGTCCAGCGCGAAGTGCTCGCGCTCGCGGGAGTGCCGGTTTCTCACAAAGGAATCTCCGGCAAGGACCAGGGAAAGACGATCGCGAGTCGGCTTCCCCCGCTTCGCGACGGCCATCGTTAAAACTCGG
>JAYVXM010000152.1:0-7197 GCA_043785205.1 Bdellovibrionales bacterium | reverse complement strand
CGAGCATCGGGACGTCGTTCGCGCCGTCGCCGATCGCGACCGTGTGGGTGAGCGGGATGCCGAGTTCGTTCGCGACGAGTACGAGCGCGCTCGCCTTTCCGGCGGCATTCACGATCGGCGGAATGACCGCACCGGTGCAGACGCCGTCGACCATTTCGAGTTGGTTCATGACGAGCGCGTCCGCGCCGCCGATATCGCGGGCGTAGCGCTCCGCGAGCAGGTCAAATCCTCCGGAAATGATCGCGATCCGATGGCCCATCCGCTTGAGCTCACCGACGAGGTCGAGCGCTCCGACCGTCAAGGGCACTCGGTCGTAGACTCGATCGACGTCGGCGAGCGTGAGGCCCTTCAGCTTCGCGATCCGGAGGCGGAGGGATTCGTCGAAATCCATCTCTCCGCGCATCGCGCGTTCGGTGATCGCCGCGACTTCCTCGTACACTCCGCGTTCGCGCGCGAATTCGTCGACGCCCTCACCGTCGATCAGCGTCGAGTCCAGGTCGAAAACGAAGAGGCCCGTCTCGCGGCGGAGAAAACTCAGGGGCTTCGTCGGATCGAGGGGAGCGGCCATTTCGGAAATGATCTTACTTTAAAACGCGATGGGCAAGCGCCGGGAGCTTGGCCCGGATGTCGAAGAGGTTTCCGTAATCGAGATCGGCCAGGACGACGCCGACGCCGGACGGACGTTCGGCGACGATCCGGCCCCACGGGTCGACAATCCGCGAATGACCGTGGCATTCCCGGCCGGGGAAAGGCTTTCCGGTCTGGGCGGGAGCCACGAGGTAGCATTGGTTCTCGACCGCCCGGGCGCGGGTGAGGAGATCCCAGTGCGCCTTGCCCGTGACCGCGGTGAAGGCGGCGGGAACGAAGAGCGTGTGCGCTCCGGCTGCGGAAAGCTTCCGGTAAAGTTCGGGAAAGCGGAGGTCGTAACAAATCGAAAGCCCGAGCTTTCCCCAGGGCGTATCGGTCGTCACGACCCGTTTGCCGGCGGTCACGTCGTCGGATTCCCGGTACGTCCGGTCCCCGGGGACGTCGACGTCGAAGAGGTGGATCTTATCGTAGCGCGCGTGGACGTCGCCTTCCGGCGAAAAGAAGACCGAGGTATTGAAAACTTTTCCCCCGGGGGCCCGGAAAGGGAGGCTGCCGGCGAGGAGCCAGACGTCCGCTTCGGCGGACCATTCCTGAAGAATGGCGACCAGTCCGCCGCGCGTCGTCTGGGCGCGCTTCGCGTAATCCCCGGCGTGGTCGGAAAAGAGCAGCATGTTCTCGGGGAAGGCCACGATGTTCGGATCCGAACGAAGCGCTTCGTCGAGCAGCTCGCGCGCCTGGCCGAGATTTCGGTCCACGTCCGGACCCGAACTCATCTGGACCGCGGCGATCCGGGGATTCGCGGGGGGGAGCGTGAACTTCGGTTTGCGGGCGGCGGCCATGAGGGGATCCTAGCCCAATTCGCGAGCGCGCGGAAACGCGGTCTTCAGGAAATTGAAACCTGGGCGACGCGTCGCAATGGGCCTTTTTTTTCGGCCTTTTTCCGATACGCTTGGGGGATGTGCGCATTCTTATCGACGCAGCCCTATAAGGGGACTCGCGACTTTTATCCGGACGAGCTGAAAATCCGCTCTTGGATTTTCGCGCGGATGCGCCGGGCGTGCGGAAGTTTCGGTTATCTCGAATACGACGGCCCGATGCTCGAGCCGTTTGAGCTTTACGCCGCGAAATCCGGCGAAGAGATCGTGAACCAGCAGCTTTACTGGATGATGGACCGGGGCGATCGGAAGATAGCCGTCCGGCCCGAGATGACGCCGACGATGGCGCGGATGGTGGCGGCGAAAGTGAACGAGCTGCCGAAACCGATCCGCTGGTTTTCGATTCCGAATCTCTGGCGCTACGAGCGGCCCCAGCGCGGGCGGCTCCGCGAGCACTGGCAACTGAACGTCGACGTACTTGGCGGCGATCCGCTCCTCGCCGACGCCGAACTCCTTACGCTCGCGCTCGGGATGATGCGGAGTTTTGGCGGCGAAAAACACGTTTCGATCCGGGTGAACAGTCGCCGGCTGATGGATGAATTCTTCTCGAAACGTCTCGGCCTGTCCGCGGAAGCGACGCTGAAAGTGGTGAAGCTGATCGACGCCCGCGCGAAGCTCGGCGAGGAGAAGTTCGCGGCCGGACTCGCCGATGCGGGCGTGCCGGATCGGGGGAAGGCAGAGCTCGAGAAATTCTTCGGTTCCTCGCTCGCGAGCCTCGCGAACGAGATGCCGTGCGCGGGAGTCGACGAGCTGACGAAGGTCTTCGGACTCCTCTCCGAATCGGGGATTTCGGTCAGCGGAAATCCGAAGGATCCCTCGTCCCAGGTGGTCTTCGATCCGATGATCATGCGCGGTCTCGACTACTACACGGGAACGGTTTTCGAAATGTTCGATACCAGTCCGGAGAATCGACGCGCGATGTTCGGGGGCGGACGGTACGATAATCTCGTCGGGCTCTTCGGAAAGGAAAAACTCTCGGGCGTGGGTTTCGGAATGGGTGACGTCACGCTCCGCGATTTCCTCGAGACGCACGGGCTCCTACCCAGCCCCGAATCGTCGGTCGACGTCTTCGTCTCGCTTCCGAAAGCGGAACTCCGCGGTCGCGCCGAATCGATCGCGCGGGAGCTGCGCGACGCCGGCCTTCGCGTGATTACTCCGCTCGAAGTCGCGGGCTTCGGAGTCCAGCTGAAACAAGCCGTGAAGCACGGCGCCCGGTTCGCAGTCCTCTTCGGGGATACGGAATTCGCGGCGGGGAAAGTCATCGTGAAGGATTTGGCGAAGAATTCGCAGAGTGAAGTACCGTTCGCGGACGTTCGAAAGGCGTGCGCGATTTAAAATTCCGACTTGAAATCGGATAGGGACGAGGGGAGCGGATCGATGGGGAAATCCGGAAGATTTTCAGCATGGGGTTTTTCGGTGGGGACGGTGCTCGTGGTCGCGGGGATCGGTACGGCGACCGCGTCGGGATCGACCCGGACGGGGATCGAAGACCGTCCCGAATTCTCGATCGCGGAGCCCCAGTGGATCGTTCCCGGTCCGGCGCTTCCGCGGGATTTTTCGATCCTGCGTTCGAATAATTGCATCGGAATCGCGATGCACCAGAATCGACTTTTCGCCGCCTGGCGGAGTGCCCCGTCCCATTTCGCTTCGAAGAAGACGAAGCTATTTGTCATGTCCTCGCCCGATCTCGGGAAAACTTGGAAATCGGAGCTCCAGCTCGCCCTCGGCTCCGACGTCCGCGAACCCTTCCTGATTTCGTTTCACGATAAACTCTTCTTCACGTTTTTTCAGGGCGGTAAGAATCCCCTCAAGTTCGAACCGAAGCGGATGCTTCGGACGATCCGGGACGCCTCGGGAAACTGGTCGGCGCTCGAACCCTTCGGTACGCCGGGCGAAGTCCCATGGGAGCTGAAAGTCCGCGGCGACCGGATCTACATGACTTCGTACCTCGGTGACCATTACAGCGCCGGCGAATCGAAGATCGATCTCCATTTCAGCAGCTCCACGGACGGGACGAACTGGGCGCCGGTAAGCCCGGAACGGCCGGTCGTTTATCGGGGGGGCGTTTCGGAGGTCGGCTTCGAATTCACCGACGTCGGGACGCTCTGGGGCGTCACTCGGAACGAGGACGGCGACGAGAGCGGTTGGGGCTCGCAAGTCGTGAGCTCCGGAAACTGGGGCGCGGATCCTTGGGAATTTCCCGCGAAGAGCGATCCGAATCGATTCGATTCTCCGCGGATGTTCCGGCACGGTTTGGACCTCTACCTCGTCGCCCGTCGCGACATCGGCGGTCCGTACGACAAGAAATACCGCGACCTTCCGTTCGCGATTCAGAAATGGGTTTATCTCGTCACGTATTCGCTTCGCCCGAAGCGGACCGCGCTCTACAAGTTGGACACCGTCGCGCGGAAGATCGAGTGGCTGAGCGACTTTCCATCGGCGGGCGATACCTCGTTTCCGTCGATCGTCCAGACGTCACCGGACTCGTTCCTCGTCGCGAACTACAGCTCGCCCGTGAACCATAAGCGCTGGTCCTGGCTGCACGGACAGATCTCTCCCCAAGGTACCGGCGTCTACCTCACCCGGCTCGATTTCAAGCCGCCGCGCGCGAACTAGAACAGCCCGCCCCGCTCATCCGCGAGCGAGCCTACTCACGGCAACTAACGGGTATCGAGGAGAAGTTTCGGCCCGAGATTTCCCCGCGGGACGTCGACGACCGTGCGCGGTTTTCCCGGGGCTTGGGGGGCCTGGGGAATTCGCGCGCGCGGATTCTTCGCGGCGGCGGCCTGGCGGGCGGCGAGGACTGGATCGATCCGACGCCCGTCGGGCGTCCGGGTTTCACCGGCCGCGGCGGAGAGGTAACGCCGAACGATCCCGACGTTCTCCTTTTTCTTCGGCTGGAGGAGCGCGGCTTGAATCTGGCGATCCTTGCGATCCTTCGCGATGAAGAGTTCGCGTTTCGACATCGGATCGATCCCGGTCCAGTACATCGCCGTCGCGAGCGTCATTGGAGTCGGAATGAAGGCCTGGACTTGCTGGAGGTTCCATCCCTTTTCGCGGAGGTATCCGTGGACCTTTTCCATCGCGGCGTGGGTCGTGCCCGGAAAACCGGAGATGAAGTACGGGACCAGGTATTGCTCCTTGCCCGCTTCCTTCGAAACGCGGTCGAAGTAGGAGACGAACTCGTCGAAGTTCCGGAGGCCCGGCTTCTTCATAAGGTGAAGGACGTCGTCGTCCAGGTGCTCCGGCGCGACCTTGAGATGTCCGCCGACGTGATGGGTGATGAGCTCGCGCATGTATTCGTGGCCGGCTTTCTTATCCGAGAGCGCGAGGTCGTAGCGGAGGCCGGAGGCGATGTGGATTTTCTTGATACCCGGGATTTTGCGCGCCTTCCGGAGGAGGTCGACCTGGGGCGTGTGATCGTGCTGAAGTTGCGGGCAAACTTTCGGGTGCACGCAGGAGAGTTTCCGGCACATCGACTGGATTTCCGTCGATTTACAACGCGTCTGGTACATATTCGCGGTCGGGCCGCCGATGTCGGAGACGGTTCCCTTAAATCCGGCGACTTTCGTCATATCGCCGAGCTCCTTGAGGATGCTGCCTTCGGAACGCGATTGAACGATCCGTCCCTGGTGAAGCGTGATCGCGCAGAACGAGCAGCCGCCGTAGCAGCCGCGGGTCGAGGCGACGGAGAAACGAATCATGTCGGCGGCGGGGATCCGCGCGCGGTACATTGGATGCTGATCCTTCGCGAACGGGAGGTCGTAGATCGAATCGAGTTCGGCCTGGGAGAGGGGTAGGGCCGGCGGGTTCACGACGACCGCGTTTCCGCCGTGGTACTGGACGAGGCGCTTTCCGTTGTAGGGCGAGGCCTCGTATTCGATCGCGTAGGCCGCCTTCGCGAACTTTTTCTTGTCGCTCACGACCTCATCGAAGGACGGAATCGTCAGCCGCGGCTCGATCGTGCGGGCGATCTCCTTCGTCGTGCGAAAAGCGACACCGCGCTGGGTGCGCATGTAGGCGAGCGCGGACTCGGTTTCCGGTTGGGCCGTCGAGAGCGGACCGCCGACGGCTTCGGCGGCCGCGACGAACTGCTCGACGAGCGCGTCGACCGTGCGCTCGCCCATGCCGAAGACGAGGAGGTCGGCCTTCAGCTCGGAGAGGATCGAAGGGCGAACCCGGTTTTGCCAATAATCGTAATGAGCGAGGCGCCGAAGCGACGCCTCGACGCCGCCCACGATGACCGGAGTTTCCGGCCAGGCGGAGCGCGCGAGCTCCGCGTAAACGGACGAAGCGTAATCGGGGCGCTTCCCGCCGACGCCCCCTTCGGAATACTGATCGTCCGAGCGCGGCTTCTTGTTCGCGGTGTAGTTATTGATCATCGAATCGACGGTGCCCGAAGAAACGCCGACGAAGAGGCGCGGCCGCCCGAATTTCTTGAAGTCCGCCGGTGAATCCCACTTCGGCTGCGAAAGGATCGCGACCCGAAGTCCGCGCCGCTCGAGCCAGCGGCCGAGGAGCGAAATTCCGAAAGTCGGGTGGTCGACGTAGGCGTCACCGTTCACGAGGAGGACGTCGATTTCGGACCAGCCCCGGTCGCGCACTTCCTCGGGCGTGCTCGGAAGGAATTTCCGGCAAGCTTCGCGGTAGACGGTCGAGTTATCGATGCGGATGGAGGACGCCGGTTTCACGTGGAGGAGACATAGCAGAGGCAGGTCTATGACGCAATGCCCCTCGGAAGGCGTTTTAACCACTCGAAAAAGCCGTCCATCGTATCCCCGATCCAGACGGGTCGAAGGTCGCTGCGGCCCGGGATGGGAATCTCGAGGGCCGAACGCGGATAGTTCGTCGTCACGCTCGCGACCACGCAGCCGGCGAGCAAGGCGCCTTCGAGTCCGGTCGGCGAGTCGTCGATCGCGACGCAGTCGGCGGGATCGACCCCGAGCGAAAGGGCCGCGAATTCGAACGGACCCGGATCCGGCTTCGGACGGACGACGTCGTCGCGGGAGAGGACGATTTTAAAATAGGATTCGATTTTGAGCATTGAAAGCGAGGCCGTCAATTCCCGCCGGCGCGCGTTCGAGACGACGCCGCACGGAATCCCTTCGGCCTTCGCCCAGGCGAGGCCTTCGCGTACGCCTGGATAAAGGCCGAGCTGGGTGCGCGCGTATTCGAGGTAATAGTCGTTCTTTTTCAGGGCGAGCGCGTCGACGTCGTATTCGGCGGGCGTCCAGCCGGGTTTAAACTGATCGAGCAGCGTGGCGAGGATCACGGGAGCGGGACGGCCGACCATCCCTTCGAAACGGATCTCGGTCCAGGGGAGGCCCATGTCTTTCAGGAGTTGCTGCCACGCGAGAAAATGGAGCTGCTCGCTCGTCACGAGCACTCCATCATGGTCGAAGAGAATGGCTTTCGGGCGGTAAATCGTTTGGCTCATGGGCTCCGTACCGGTAAGAGTTTAGCAGGAGTGATCCATGAAATCGAACGCCGAGCAGCTCTTCGTGAAAAAGATGACCCCCGAGGCGATTTTGCCGACGCGCGCCCATCCCGATGACGCCGGCCTCGATCTCTACGCCTATGAAAATGGAGTGATCGCTCCCGGCGAAGGGCTCGTCGCGCGGACCGGGATCGCGATCGCGCTTCCCGAGAAAACCGTCGGCCTCGTCGCCGATCG
>JAYVXM010000151.1:0-7221 GCA_043785205.1 Bdellovibrionales bacterium | reverse complement strand
GGGACCGGATCGGCGCCGCGAAACGGAGCCTGCCGGCCGCGATCGACGAGCCGGTCGTTCGCCGGATCGACCCTTCGGACCTTCCGGTCGTCGTCCTCTCGTTGAATGCGGATCTTCCCGAAGGTAAGCTCTACGACCTCGCGAACGAAGTGATCAAGCCGAAGCTCGAGCAAGTCTCAAAGGTCGGCCTCGTCGAGGTCCTCGGGGGCCGGAAGCGCGAAGTCCACGTGAAGCTCGACCGCGATAAGCTCCGCTCCCACGAGGTCTCCGCGTCCGCGGTCGCCGCGCGTCTCGCGTCGGCCGGCGAGAATATCCCGGCCGGAAAAAAGGACATGGCGGGAGTCGAAAAGGTTTTCCGCACCGTCGGCCAGTTCAAGTCTCTAGGCGACATCGGTTCGACGATCGTGAACTTCTTCGGCAACGACGTCCCGGTCACGGTGAATGATGTCGGCACCGTCGAGGACACCCTCGTCGACGAAACCTCCCGCACGTTCGTGAACGGGAAGAAGTCCCTCTTCATCAACGTCTTTCGCCAGTCCGGCTCGAACACGGTCGCCGTCGTCGATGCCCTCCAAAAACGGGTCGAAGCAGTGAACCACGAACTTCGGGACGCCGAAGGCAAGCCGTCGATGACGACGGTCCGGGACGCCTCGAAATGGATTCGCGCGAACGTCGAGGATGTTTACGAATCGATCTTCCTGGGCACGCTCTTCGCGGTCACGGTCGTCTTCTTTTTTCTCGGTTCCGCGCGATCGACGATTATCACCGGACTTGCGCTTCCGAACTCGCTCATCGGCGCGTTCATCCTGATGGCCATCGCCGGTTACACGATCAACGTGATGTCCCTCCTCGCCCTCTCGCTCTCGGTCGGGCTTCTCGTCGACGACGCCATCGTCGTCCGGGAGAACATCTACCGACATATCGAAATGGGCAAGGCGCCGAAACGGGCGGCGATCGAAGGCACGAACGAAGTTCGACTCGCCGTCATCGCGACGACGCTCGCCGTGATCGCCGTTTTCGGACCCGTCGGCTTCCTCGCCGGCGTCGTCGGGCAGTTCTTCAAGCAATTCGGCCTGACCGTCGTCTTCGCAATGTCGATCTCGCTCTTCGACGCCCTGACGATCGCCCCGATGATGTCCGCCTACTTCGCGGGCACCGTCGGCCACGCGGCGGAAAAGAAAGGTCCGATCGGACGGGTGCTCGCGTCCTTCGACCGTTTCCAAAACTGGCTCGAGGAGAAATATTCAAAAGTCGTCGCCTACTCGATCGGGCACCCGGGCAAGGTGCTGGGGGCGAGCTTCCTGATCTTTCTCGGTAGTTGCGCTTCGACCAAGTTCGTCCCGAAGACCTTCCTCCCCGATCAGGAGCAGGGGGAATTTTCCGTCTCGCTCGACATGGCGCCGGGGACTTCGCTCGACCGCATGACCGAAGTCGCCATGAAAGTCGACGAGGTCATCCGGAAGAACAAGGAAGTCCTGACCTCCGGCATGACCGTGGGCGGTCGGAACGGCGAATCGAACGTGACCGACTTCTACGTCGGCCTCGTTCCGCTCAAGCAACGGGACGTCTCGACGACCGCGTTCAAGAAGCGCCTCCGCGAACAGCTCGTCGGACTCAAAGAGGCGAATCCGGTCGTGAAGGATTACGATGCCGTCGGCGGCGGCCTTCGCCCGTTCTCATTGAACATCATCGGCGCCGACATGGCCGTACTCGAAAAGCACGCGATGAAGGTTTTCGAATATTTGAAGAAATCCGGTAAACTCACCGATCCGGACACCAATTTCCGCGGGGGTAAACCGGAATTCCAGATCGTGCCGAACAAGATGCGCATGGAAGCCCTCGGCATCTCCTCGATCGGGCTCGGGCAGGAACTTCGCGCCCAGGTCGAAGGCGTGAAGGCCGCGAAATTCCGCGAGAAAGGGCTGGAATACGATATCCGCCTCCGGTTAAAGGAGGATCAACGGAACGTCCAGGATAATTACGCGAAAACCTACGTCCCGAACATCAACGGGAAGCTGATCCGCCTCTCCGACGTGACGACGCCGAACGATACGAGCGGCCCGACGAAAATCTATCGCCAAGACCGCTCGCGCTACGTTCAAATCGCGGCCGACATCGCCCCGGGAGCCGGCATGGGCGACATCATCGCCGACCTCGAACAGAAGTTTAAGACCGATCCGGAACTGAAGCTTCCGGAAGGCGTAACTCACGCCTTCATCGGACAGGCGGAAAACTTCAAGGAGCTCGCGGACAGCATGGTGCTCGCGATGGGGCTCGGGATCCTCTTCATCTTCCTGGTGCTCTCGTCGCTCTACGAATCGTTCGTAACGCCGTTCACGATCATGCTCGCGCTCCCGCTCGCGTTCTGCGGGGCCTTCGTCGCGCTCGCGGTCACACACCAGAGCTTGAACATCTTCTCGATCATCGGTCTCGTCATGCTCCTCGGGGTCGCCGCGAAGAATTCGATTCTCCTCGTCGACTTCTCGAACCAGCAAGTGCTCGCCGGGAAAACGCGCGCGGAAGCGATGATCCTCGCCGGACGGACCCGGCTTCGCCCGATCTTGATGACGACGATGGCACTGATCGCCGGGACGATCCCGATCGCCATCGGACTGAACGAGGCGTCGAAGCAGCGGACCTCGATGGGCATCGCCATCATCGGCGGCCTCATCAGCTCGACGCTCCTCACCTTAATCGTCGTGCCCGCGGCCTACAGCTTCATCGACCGGTTCCGAGTCTGGGCGAATCAAAAAGGGAAGCGCCTTTTCGGAGTGCCCGACGACGACGCGTCGCCTACGGCGAAGGCACCGAATGGCCACGCGTCGGAAACGCGCCCGTAAGGGAGTACGCCGCCGGCGAATCAGAACGTAAAGAGGCCCGATCGGATCCGCGGATCCGGTCGGGCCTGCTTTTTATTACTTCCGTCCGTTCGGTTAGAACCAGTACTTCAGAGCGCCGAGAACCGACGTTTGGTCCGGCGTCGAAACGTCGTCGCCGAGGACGGCGAGGTAGGTGCCTTCCGCACCTAAGCTGACGTGGTGATCGCGGGAAAGCGGTATGTCGAACCCGAGCGTCGGGCCAACGGCCGCGTGCGTCGCCGATTCGACGTCGCCGGAGTAGGTCGTGATCCCGGTTTTCGCTCCGAGGTACGAATCACCGAGAAACGTGCCCGGCGAGCCGAGCGAGACGGTCGCCTTCACTACCACGTTCGTGGTGTTGAAGTTCACCTTCGCGAAAGGAATATCGAGAGTTGAGGGGTTATATTCCGCCTGAAGCGCGAGATTGAGCGGCCACGCCGGAGTGATGCCGACCTCGACCTGAAAGGCTCCGCCGTTATTATACTGCGAGCCGTTTTGGGAAGCCATCCCGCCGTATACGCCGATTTCCGGCATCATCGCGGATCGTCCTTCGCCGGGATGCATCGCTTCCGCGTTCGATTCGGAATAGCCACCGGCCGCGAGAGCGCTGCCCGCCATCAAGGCCGAAAAAAAAGTAACCGTAGCAAATCGAGACACAAATAGGTTTTTCACGGGATCTCCTTCATAGCTTATAAATGGGCTACGGATTCCTAATGATACAATGGGCATGCCAACCGCATTCGCCCCATTTCAGAGGTGGAAATCGACCAGAAGCGGCCGGTGGTCGGAGAGGAAGCGGAACGGGCCGCGTAAAACGCGGGCCTCCCGGACCGCGAGCCCCTTAAAGTAGACGCGGTCGAGCCGGACGAAGGGATAGAGACTCGGAAAAGTCTTCGGCAGCGCTCCGAAGCGGACCTCGTGTGCTTCCGCGACGCCGAGCCGCTTTTTCAGATAGACGTCGCCCTCGAGATTCCAGTCGTTGAAATCCCCGGCCAGAATGAACGGTTCGTCGGCCGGATCGAGGTGCCGCTCGATTTCATCGGCGAGACGCTCGAGCTGCTTCATGCGGCCCGCGAGCGTGAGATCGAGGTGGGTGCAGAAAAGGCGAATCGAAGTCGCGCGTTCGCTCAGCAGCGCGCATTCCGCGGTGAGGACGCCGCGCCGTTCAAGCCGGGAAACCGAGAGGTCGCAGTTTTCGAAATGGAGAATCTCTCGACGCGCGAAGATCGCGTTCCCGTGCTTCGAACTCTTCCCGTGATAGTTCATGCCGTACGCGGTCTGGTCGAGACCGAGCGCATGAACGAAGGCCGCGGCGGTCGTCGTCTTATCCATCGGATCGTGGCCGCGGATTTCCTGAAAGAGGACGATGTCCGGTCGGTAAACCGCGAGGGCGCGCCCCATTTCGGGAAGAACCGACTTTCCTGACCACCACTTTCGTCCTTTGAAGAGATTATAGCTGATGATTCGGAGTGAAGCGGGATCGGTTTCGCGCGCGGTCTCCCTCTTCACAGCCACCTCTTGAACGGCGTGAGACCGAGCGAGACGAGGAAGGCGATCGGCTGGAACTCCCGGATCTGCTTCCGCGTGAGTTCGACCGATCGTTGGCAGTCCGTTTCGAACTGGGATTCGAGCGTCCGCAGCGATCCCTCCGATACGAGTTCCACGTCGAGTTCGAGATCGTGCATGAAGCTCCGGTAATTCATATTCCGCGATCCGACGAGCACGGTCCGGTCGAACACGGTGGATTTCGCGTGAAGCATCGGTCCTTCATATTCGTAGATCCGAGCGCCGCGGGCGAGGAGTCCGGCGAAGGCCGTTCGGCTGAGCCACGGAAACCAGGAGATGTCGCTATGACGGGGAACGAGGATCCGGAGATCGACTCCCCTCCGCAAAACGAAAAAGAGCGCGAGGAGAAGTTTCGGCCGCGGATGAAAATAAGCCGTCGTCATCCAAAGTCGACGCTCGGTCGAACGGACCCGGGCGACGAACTGGCGATTCACGAAGCGCCGTTCCTGAGGCGTGAAGTTATTTCGAATTTCTGGAAATTTCGTTTCGTATCCGCCGTCCGGAAGCCTTTCGCGGGCCGCGAATCTCCAGCTCCGGATGAAGGATTGGCGCAGGGCCGCGACCCCGTTCCCCCGAAGCTCGACCGTCGTCTCCCGCCATTTCTCAAACGTCATACCGATGTTCGCCGAGCCGACCATTGCGATTTCGGCGTCGAAGATCGCGAGCTTGCGATGGTCGCGAAGCTGAAATTTCCGCAGGGTCTGGAAAGCGCGAAAGATCCGGCCGCGGATCGCGAGCCGGACTGCCTCGCGGACGAGGTCGCGCGGTCTTCCGAAGACGCGCACGCGCACGCCGTGGGAAAGGAGAGAGCGGAAATCCTCGCGCCACCACTGGGGCGATCCGATCGCGTCGATGATGAGGCGCACTTTTACGCCCCGCTCACCGGCACGTCCGAGCTCCTCGAGGAGCTCGCGCCCCTTGGCGTCGAGCTCGAAAATATAGGATTCGATCCGGATCGACGAACGGGCCGTGCGCGCGCGATCGATCAGTCGTTGAAGATACTCCCCGCCCGAAAAGAGAAACGATTCTTCGCTCCAGAGGAGCGGAGTGCTGGGAGGCGCTGGAACGAGCGACATCGGGGAAAGATGCAGCAACCCCGGGTCCAGATCAATCGCGGAATTCCGCCCCGCGCTCCCTGGCACTCGTCTTGTAACCTAAACGACACAACCCTTAACCGAGGAGATACCATGGAATTCAATACGGACACCGTCCGCGGGCAGTGGAACCAAATCAAAGGATCGTTCAAGGAAAAGTGGGGTAAACTCACCGACAACGACCTCCAAAGTTTTGACGGCAACTTCGAGACGCTGAAGGGCAAACTGCAGTCGCTTTACGGTTACTCGAAGGAACGCGCCTCGAACGAAATCGACGAAGCGGTCCGGAAATTCAAGCTGGCCGGAAAAGACGCGAAGGAAAAATTCGCGGCGAAGGCCAATCACGCGGTCGACGGCGCCGAAAATAAAGTCGACGACGCGACCCGTAAACTAAATAGCTGATCGACCGGCCATGAACGCGGGCTTGCCCGCGCCCCATCCCTACACTCAGACGGAGTCCTCTCGCTCGGGGCTCCGTCTTTTTTAATGAATATCAATCGGAAAACCGACGACGCTCCTCCGAGAGGCGGGCGATCAGGGAATCCACATGGGTCACGACGACGGCCCAATCGGCCCCGTCGAGCGCGTCGACAACCTTGCCGGCGATCAAACCGAGCTCCGGCATCCCGTAGAGGGCGGCGTTTCCTTTGATTCGATGAGTGAGCCCGCGCAACGCGGCTTTATCCTGGGCGGCGATGGATGCTCCGAGCGTAGCGAACTCTTTCGTTCGGTTCTCGAGATAACGCTTAATCTGATCGAGGGTGAGCCCCGGCGGAAGTTTCGTCAACGTCACGGACCAACCTCAAACCACCGCGGTCGTCTCGGAACTCTCGGCGGCCTCGGCCGCTTGCAGCTTCCGGTAGAGCGTTTTACGATCGATGCCGAGGATCTTCGCGGCCCGGTCCTTCACGCCTTCGCAACGTTCGAGCACTTCCCGAATGTAGCGGAGTTCAAGATCCGCCAAGGTCACGGGCTCGCCTTCGAGCACGGACGGGATGAGCGAATGTTCGACGGCGGGAGCTTCGGCCTGCGGAAGGGCGGCGAGTTCCGACTCCTTCACGAACTCGTCGAGGAGCGAGGCCTCGATTCCGGGTTCCGCGCCCTCGGGAGCGGTGGCCGGGGCGGTTTCCGCGGCGGCTTCGGGCGTACCGACGATCGAGCTATCGAGCGCCTCGAAGCGCAAGTCGTCGAGTCCGATCGCGGCGCCCATCGAAACCACGGCCGCCCGTTCGATCGAGTTCTCGAGCTCGCGCACGTTCCCCTTCCAGTGATGGGAAAGCATCCACTCGGCCGCCTCGCGCGTGAAGCCCTGGACGTTTTTCGAATACCGGGTGGCGAAGCGCTCGAGGAAATATTTCGCCAGCGGGAGGATGTCTTCCTTGCGCTCGCGCAGGCTCGGTAGGCGGATCGGAATCACGTTCAGTCGGTAGAATAAGTCTTCGCGGAACCGCTTCGCCTTCACTTCGATCGCGAGGTTACGCAGGGTCGCGGCGATGATCCGGACGTCGACATCCCGATACGTGTTTTCGCCGACGCGCTTGATTTTCCGTTCCTGGATCACGCGCAAGAGCTTCGACTGGAGCTGAGGCGGCATGTCGCCGATCTCGTCGAGAAAGAGGGTGCCTCCATTCGCTTCCTCAAAAATCCCCGCGCGATGGAATTCCGCGCCGGTGAACGAACCTTTCGCGTGGCCGAAAAGTTCG
>JAYVXM010000150.1:0-7222 GCA_043785205.1 Bdellovibrionales bacterium | reverse complement strand
CGGGCGAAGGAATGGACACGACTCTATGAGCGACGATCCGAAGAACCCCCTAAGCGACCGCATCGCCCGGGGTCTTCAGTCCCATCTCACGCGCGAGGGCATGGAGCTCGTGGATTTCGTGGCCGTGCCGACTGGCGCCGATCGTAGAGTTCGGTTCCAGACGATCCAAGAAGTTCTTTCCGAATTCGAGAACGGTGAGAACGCCGACACGAAAACCTACGTACTCCATATCCGCAAACAGCGCGCGGAAGCCGCGGCGGCCGAACAAAGCGCCCAGGCCGACGCGATGTACTCCGCGAACGGAAAATTAAACGGAGAATTTCTTTCGAATAACGCGAGAATCCTCCTTCAGGCGGGCGACTACCCGGCCGCCCGACAGATCTATCTCGCGCTCGCAAAATCCGGCGAACGCACCGCCGAGGGACTCCTCGGACTCGCGCGCTGCTTCGAGGCCGAAGGAAAGACGGAAAAAGCGCTGAAAGCGTACGACGACTCGATCCTTTACGCGCCATCGATCGATTCCTACCGTCGTTACGCTTCCCTTCTGATCCGCTCGAAACTCGACCAGCAAGCCGCCGAAGTCCTCGAACGCGCGCTCCTCATGAAGGAACTCTCCGACAAGCACCGGTACGACCTTCACCAGGCGACCGGAAACGCCTGGCTCCGCGCCGAGGTGCCGGCGAAGGCCGAACGACACTACCGGAAAGCGCTCGAGTATCATCCCCATTCCGATGCCGTCGCGACGAATCTCGGGACGCTCTGCCTCCAGCAGCGACGTTACGACGAGGCGAAGACCGCGTTCGAGGAATCCCTGCGGGTGAATCCGAAGAACGAACGCGCCTGGTTCGGGATGGGGTCGATTCACCTCGCCGCCGGGGCGAAGAAGCCGGCCCACGACGCATTCGCGGAGTCGCTCACCCTCAAAATTCAGCAACCCCAGGCGATCTTTCACCTCGTGAAGTGCGCCTACGAGATCAAGGAATACGGAACCGCGCGCAATCTGCTTCGCTCCTACGTCGAGATGTCGCCGTTCAACGCGAACCTCCTCTATAGCCTCGCCGGACTCGAATATCATCTCGGGGACCGCCTCGCTTCAGCGCGAACCGCGCGGACGATCCTGCAAATTCAACCCGCTCACGTCGAAGCGGCGAACTTGATCACCCTGATCGAGAAAAGACTTTAACCAGAACCGATTACGAAATCGAACCCGGAACTCAGGATGAGGGCCGGTCACATCGCGGAGGAATGATGGCAAAAGAAGGTCGAAATTCGATCGAAGAGACGATCATCGAGGCACCCCTGACCGAACACGAGTTGGAAACCCTCCTCGTCGGTTTTCTCGAAGCCCTGGAGCGCGAGCAGCGGCTCGGACTGAACGTCGGCGGCGGTAAGCGGACGGAAAAGACGGACGAATCCGAGCGCGGGGAATCGGCCTGATGCGTGAACCGATTCGCATCGCGGTCATTCAGCTCGCGCGCCTCGGCGATTCCGTCCAAAGCCTCATGGCCCTCCGGGCGGCTCACCAGCTCTACCCCGAACTTGAAATCACCTACATCGCCCACGAGTCGTTCGCGACGGCGGCGGAGCGGTGCCCTTGGATCCACCGGGTCGTCCCGCTTCCGACCGACGTCCTTCTGAAACCTATTCTGGGCGGCAAGAAGAGCGCGCGCGGAATGGTTCCCGAGATCGCGACTTGGATCGAGCCGCTCGCCGAACGGACCTTCGACCTCGTCGTGAACTGGACCTATAGCGAAGCTTCGAGTTTCCTCGCCGGAATTCTACCCGCCCGGGTTCGCATCGGTTACTCACGCCGCCGCGACGGGACGCTCTCGGTGATCGACGGGTGGTCCCACTACATCCACTCCGTCGTTCAGAGCGAAACGCTCCAGTCGATCCACTTGACCGACATTCTCACGACCCAACTTCTGACCGCGCTTCAGGTCCACTTCGACGAGCCGGCGGAAGACGCCGATGGCCAGACCGTCACCTCGAAATCGTTCTTCGAGATCAAACGGAGTCCTTTCATCTGCGACGGATGGAACCACCCGGGCATCCGGTGGATCGCCTTCCAGCTCGGCGCCTCGTCCTCGGAAAAGACCTGGGACGCCGCCTCCTGGGCCCGACTCGCCTCCATGATCCTCCGTCGCCACGACGACACGCGGATCCTTCTCCTCGGAGGGAAACGGGAGCAGGAAATCGAGGCGAAGTTCTTCGAAGCACTCCGCGCCGAAGAGCGCTCGAAGGGGATGCCTTCCGCGGTCTTCGAAAAGCGACTTCATTCGAAAGTCGGTAAGACCACGTTCGATCATTGGGCCCAGATCCTCGCCGATGCCCAATGGGTGATCTCGGCGGATACCGCCGCGATCCATCTCGCGAGCGTGCTCGGAACCCGCGTGCTGAACGTCTCGGTCGGTCCGGTCCGCTTCCGGGAAACGGGCCCCTACGGGAACGGGCACTACGTTGTACGCACGCCTTCCACCGCTCCGGCGCTCACTGCGGAAGCGGTCTACGCGACCTGGACCTACGCTTCGACGGAATGGCAGCATCGCCGCGAACTTCCGTTCGCGGACCATCTGAAAAATCTCGAGTCGAGCGACCTCGTCGGAAAAATCGAGGTTTTCCGCTCGAAGATCCGGCCCGCCGATAGCGGCGGCGGAATCCACTTCGAAACCCTGATCGATCAGCGGATCACGCTAGAGAATTGGTACGGCCAGGTCCTCGGGCACCTCGCGCGGGAATGGTACTGCGGATGGGTCCCTCCCGTCGGGCAAGAACTCGAGCGCGCAGAAGTCGGCCCGGAACTCGTCCAAAATCTCCGGAAACTTTCCGAGGGAGTCGAGGTCCTCGATAAGGTCTACGGCGAGATGATCCGCACGGCCGAGGAGCTCTTTCGGAAAACGAAGGCGCTCAAATCCGAGCACCTGATGAAGATTTCCGACCGCGAAAAGATCTTCGAGCTCGGGAAGAAGCTCGAGGAACTCGAAGCCCTTTCCGAACGCGTCGGAACCGCCCAAGAACCGCTCCAGACGATCCATCGCTTGGCGAAGGTGTTGATGCATAATCTCTCGGGAAAACGGATCTCGGAAGTCGCCGAGGAAACCGTCGGAGTTTACCGATTCCTACGGATCGGCGTCGGCGGCCTTCGGAACTGGACGAACCATACGCTCGGGCTCGCCCGGCCGGTGGCGGTCGCGAATTCGACGACCATCGTCTCCCTGACCGACCGGCTCGCCGATCAGCGGTCGCCTTCGGCCTGAAGGAGACGCCAGGGCTTTTCGCGAACGAGGCGATAGGCCGCGATCGAAACCGCAGCCAGCGAGATCGCGACCACGCCGAGGATGACGTAGAGCGCCTTCGGGCTGACGGCGAATTCCGCGCGGTCGAAAAGCGTCCACGCGAGCACGCGCGCGATCGTGAGCGAAAACACGACGCCGAACGAGGACGCGACGACCGAAAGGATCCCGAATTCCCAGAGAAAGATCGCGAGGACGTCGCGGGCCGAAGCGCCGACCGTGCGGAGTAAAAGGGCGCTCCGCCGCCGAATGAGGGCCTGGCGGCGCGCGATCGAAAAGATCACGAAGATGCCGGTGATGATAGAGAGGAGAGCGGTCAGTCGAATCGCGACGCCCATTTGGTCGAAGATTTTCAGGATCTTCTTCACCATTTCGTCCACTTGGATGATCGCGACGTTTGGAAACCCGGAGACGATCGCCTCCTGGATTCGGCGTTTCGTTTTCGCATCCGTGACGGGAACGCCGCCGAGAAATGTCTTCGGGGCGTCGTCGAGCACGCCCGGCTGGAAAACGACGAAAAAATTCGGCTGAAAACTCGACCAGCGGACGCGGCGGAGGCCGACGACTACGGCATCGATCGGAATGCCCTGGACGTCGAATCCGACCCGGTCGCCGATCCCGACGCCGAGCCGGTCCGCGTACTGGCGCTCGAGGGTCACTTCGGCGGCGCCGCCGGCGTTCGCGTCGTGGCGCCCCCGAAAGTTCCGCCCCTTCGTGATCGCCTCCGAGTCGAGGAGAGCGTCGCGGTAAGTGAGATTGAATCCTCGGTTTCGACTCCGCTCCTCTTCTTCCTGTTCCCGAGTCGAACGCTCGGCGAAATCGAGGGCCTTAGCGACCGGTTTTCCGCGGAGGGTTTCGAGGCGGGCACGGATGAGCGGAGTCTTGAAAACGAATTTTCCGCCGAGGTCGCCAATCGTCTTCTCGACGCCGGCGAGCTGTTCGTCCTGGATGTCGAAGAGGAAGAGCGCGGGGACGGAGCTTCCTTCGGGCCGTTCGATCTCGGATTCGATGATGCCCTGAAGGTCCGGGATAAGACTGAGCAGCATCGCGCCGAGGCCGACAGCGACGAATCCCGAGAGGCTGCTCCACGGATTTCGGGCGAGCGAACGGAGGGCGAGGCGCAGGGCGAGACTCCGTATCCGAAAGCGTTCAAGTCGCCGGAAGAAAAAATGCCCGATGGCGAAGAGGGCGATCACCGAAGCGAACGCGAGTCCAAAGAAAACCGAACCGACGCGCCAGGAGTGGGAATGATAGACTGAAAGTCCGTAGAAAAGCGCCAGAAGCGGGGTGAACTGGAGCTGGTCGCGGAAACGGGAGGGAATTTCCAGGTTCGCCTCGTCCTGAAAGAGAGCGCTTGGCTTGAGGCGGCCGATTCGCCCCGCGAACGGAAAGGCGATGAAGAAGCCGATGAAGGCGCCGAGGAGGACGGTCGCCAGGGCCGAAAGCGGCGCGATCGAAGGGGTAATCGCCGCTCCGGAAAGTTCCGCGATCAGACGGGCGGCGAACGGGAGCGTAAGGGCGACGATTCCGATCGAGAGCCCGCCCGCGGCGGCGCCGAGGACGAGTGCTTCGAGGGAAATCTCGAACGTGATCCGCCGATTCGAATCGCCGAGCGCGCGGAGCGTGCCGATCATGCGGACCCGCCGACGGAGCTCGGTCTGGAAGAGGAAGGCGATCCCGATGATCGCGAGGAAAAGGGTCGTGATGCCGACGAGTCCGAGATAGTCGTTCAGCCGTGAGGTGAGCTTCGCCATCTGCTCGCTCGCCTCCTCGGCGGGAGTCGCGCGAATCGCCGGATCGTCGACGGTCGCGTTCCATTTTCGCGCTTCCTCGGCCGCGCGGACGTCCGGCCGGAGGACGGCGTACGTCCGGTCCCAAAGGGTGCTTCCCTTTCGGACGAGCCCCGTCGTCGCGAGGTCCGCAAGGGAAAGCACGATCCGGGGCGCGAGCGAAAAGCTTCGCCAGGTGTTCGACGTGTCATCGAGAATCACGTCGGTCACGACGAACTTCCGGTCCCCGATTTTCGTCGCGTCGCCGATCTTCAGCCCGAGCGAATCCCGCACGTCCGGGTCGATCCAAATCTTTCCACCCCCGAGCGTCGCTTTCGGAGTCGAGCGCTCGACGGCGCCGAGCCGCTCGAGGGTCAGTCGACCGACGAGCGGAAAATTCCCTTCGATCGCGACGAGCTGGACGAGGCGACTCCCGCCCGCGGAGGCCGCCATCGAAAAGAGATCGAGGGAGTGGGTCTCCTCCGTCGCGATCGGGTGGAGGAAGCCTTCGATCTTCGCCCGGTCTTCGGCCGAGGCGGCCCGGCGGACGGAAAGCGAGAGGTCGGCGGTGAGAAGTTCGCGGGATTTCGAGCCGAGGCTCTGACGGATCGAACCTTCGAGCGAATCGAGGTAGAGATTTCCGGAAAGGCCGAGGACGCCGGCCGCAAGAAAACCGAACACGTAGCGCGGACGGCGGCGAAGCGAGCGGAGGACCCGGCGGAGCGTGATCATGATTTCGCGATCACCCCGTGATCGAGCACCACCCGCCGCGCGCAACGGCCGGCGAGCGTCTCGTCATGGGTGACTAGAATCAGCGTCATCCCGCGTTCCCGGACGCGCTGAAAAAGGAGGTCCATGACTTCCTCGCCGGTTTTCGCGTCGAGGTTTCCGCTCGGTTCGTCGGCGAGCAAAAGTGCCGGTTCGCCGACGAAAGCGCGCGCGATCGCGACTCGCTGCTTTTCGCCACCGGAGAGTCGGTCAGGCGTATGGTCGAGGCGGTGGCCGAGTCCGACCGATTCGAGGGCCGCGCGGGCCTTCGCCTCCGCGTCGCGGTCGCCACGGAGCTCGAGGGGAATCGCCGCGTTTTCGAGCGCGGTGAGCTCGGGGAAAAGGTGGAATTGCTGGAAGACGATCCCGATCTTCTCGTTCCGGATCTTCAGGAGCGCCTCTTCGGGGAGGTGGGCGATGTCGACGCCTTCGAGCAGCACGGCGCCGGCGTCCGGGGAATCGAGTCCGGAGAGGAGCGAGAGGAGTGTCGACTTTCCGCTGCCGCTCTTCCCGAGGATGGCGAGCGTCTCACCCTTCGCGACGGTGAGAGCGAGATCATGGATGACGGTGATTTCGGTCTCGCCCTGCCGAAAGGATTTCCGGAGGGCGGTGACTTCGAGCGTTTGCACGGGATCAACGCCCTTCCGTGAGGATATTTTCGAGCGTCGGGAGGAGCATCTCCGCGATCTTCGCGTGACCCTTTTCGTTCGGATGGATCCCGTCTTCGATATTCAGGTTCTTTTCGCCGCCGACGTTCGCGAGGAGAAAGGGAACGAACGTGAGGTCGTATTTTTTCGCGAGGCGACTATAGACGGCCGCGAACTCCTCACCGGTTTTTTTACCGTAGTTCGGCGGGAGGCGCATGCCGGCGAGGACGATCTTCATGCCCTCTTTCTTCGCGAGCTCGATCGTCGCTTCGAGGTTCTTTTCCATGACGGAGGCCGGCACCCCGCGGAGGCCGTCGTTCGCTCCGATCGCGAGGAAGAGGATACGCGGCTTTACCTTCAGGAACCAACGGAGTCGCGACAGCGCGCTCGCGCTCGTCGAACCGCTTACGCCGCCGTAAAGGGCGGCCACTCGCTTCGCCATCCGGCGCTGGTTGAAGTATTCGTTTAGCCGCTCGACGACGATCGTCGGGTACGCTTTGTCCTTCGGAACGCCATACCCTTCGGTGAGCGAGTCACCGAGAAAGAGAATATTAATCGCGGCGTCGGACTTCGTAGCCTCGATAGGCGGCGCGACTTCGGAGGCGACGGCCCCCGCGACGAGTGAAAGCGCGATGAAGAGCGGTGCGAAGAACGGAAGGCGGGAGCGGAGGGCACGGGAGCGGGTCATGACGAAGTTCCTATTCCGTAGCGAGCTCGAGCAGATCGTCGAGGCGAAGGGACTTCA
>JAYVXM010000149.1:0-2159 GCA_043785205.1 Bdellovibrionales bacterium | reverse complement strand
GGAGCCCGAGGTCCCACCGATGGTTTCGCACCCCGGACGCGTGTAACGGATCGAGTTCCGCATCGTCCACTGGTCTTCCTTCAGCGTATCGACGAAATACTCGACCGCGCAGGCATACCCTTTTCTCCAGTAACCCGACACGATTTCAATCTTCTGGCCCGGCGTTGTTTCGCGGCTCATCAGTGTGAGTGGCCGAACATGGAACTGGGTGGCGATGTCACGGTAGGTTTGCTTCAGACGATAGAGGGTGATGTCCGTTTTCGTCATCGTGGCGTACAGGATCTTTACCGCCTGGACGTTTCCGAGCGAACGACCGCTCGAAGGTTCAAGGACCGCGAAGGAGCGGGAGGAATCGACGTTCAGCGCGAACGTACCC
This sequence comes from Bdellovibrionales bacterium, assembly GCA_043785205.1. Lineage (GTDB taxonomy): Bacteria > Bdellovibrionota > UBA1018 > UBA1018 > UBA1018 > JACMQW01. The sequence goes on along the minus strand of JAYVXM010000149.1, from coordinate 1,783 downwards.
GGATCTTCGAATCCGTTCTCGTTGCAATGACCGTTCGTAAGCACCATGGCCTGGTCGTCGTCACGGCTCGATTCGTAACGGACGATCGACCCGGAACAATTCGAGAGGGCGACGATGCCTTCGAAATTCACCCCGGCCAAATCGGCGCGGTTGAAAGGCGACTGACGGAAGGCGTCGAGCGAAACCGTCGGACTGACCGGCAGTGCGGACGCCGAAGCGATCCAGAGACCGGAGACCAAAAACACGGAAAGACCTTTAACATTCAGCTTCAAACGAACCCCCAGGTTGAAATGGATCGAAAGCACCGAGCTACCACGTAGGATTCGGAGACGCGAGGTGCGGGGCGTCATTATTCGTTTTTCCGACGCGCCGCTCTTTCTGAGAATTAATGAAACATTCCATATATTTACAGATTGAAATTTGACACCTCACCGTTTAGGTCCATCTTTCTTTCAAGGAGAATACCCGTGAGTAGTGAAGCGCCCGCCACCCCCCCCGAACCTGCATACGAGCCGGGTTCGCCGGAATCCCCGATCGACTCGAAAATCGCCGAACTCGAGGCCGCCCTCAAAGAAGAGCGAAATAAGTACCTCTATCTCTACGCGGATTTCGAAAATTTCAAGAAGCGCGCCGTAAAGGAGCGCGCAGACGCGATGAAGTTCGGTTGGGAACGAATCGCGGGTGAAATTCTCGGCGTCGTCGATAACCTCGAACGGGCGGTCGAGTTCATGCCGAAGGAGGTCGACGCGAATTTAAAAACGGGAATTGAAATGACGGTCTCCCAATTTCGGGCCGTCCTCGAAAAACAAGGGGTCGCGTTGATTCCGACCGACGGGCTTCCGTTCAATCCGGAACTGCACGAAGCCATGGGCCAGGAACTGGCCTCGCTTCCGAGCGGACATGTGACGAAAACCCTCGTGAAGGGCTACACGCTTCACGGCCGTCTTCTCCGTCCGGCTAAAGTGGTCATCAGCGCCGGGCCGGCGTCTTGACAAGCGACGGAACGAAACCACCTTTAATTTAAGTTTAAGCATTCAGAGACATTCAGAGAATTGAGAGGAAATCAGACTATGGGAAAAATTATCGGCATCGACTTAGGCACCACGAACTCTTGCGTATCCGTCATGGACGGTTCGGAAACGAAAGTGATTCCGAATAGCGAAGGCGCGAACACTACTCCTTCGATCGTCGCGTTCACGCCGACCGGAGAGCGCCTCGTCGGCCAAACGGCGAAACGCCAAGCGGTCACGAACCCGGAACGGACGATCTTCGAAGCGAAGCGCCTCATCGGCCGGAAACTCGACTCGAAAGAAGTGAAAGACTTCGTCACCCACGCGCCATTCAAGGTCGTGGCGTCGAAGAACGGCGACGCGGACGTTAAGGTCGGCGATCGCGAATACTCGCCTCAGGAAATTTCGGCGATCATCCTTCAGAAGATGAAGCAGACCGCGGAAGACTTTCTCGGCGAGCCGGTCTCCGAAGCCGTGATCACGGTCCCTGCCTACTTCAACGATGCCCAGCGCCAAGCCACGCGCGACGCCGGCAAGATCGCCGGTCTCGATGTGAAGCGGATCATCAACGAGCCGACCGCGGCGGCCCTCGCTTACGGGCTCGACAAGAAAAACCAGGACATCAAGGTCGCCGTATTCGACTTAGGGGGCGGTACGTTCGACGTGTCCATCCTTGAAATGGGCGACGGCGTTTTCGAAGTGAAGGCGACGAACGGGGACACGTTCCTCGGCGGCGGTAACTTCGACCAGAAGATCATCGAGTGGCTCGTTTC
>JAYVXM010000148.1:0-2161 GCA_043785205.1 Bdellovibrionales bacterium | reverse complement strand
AAGTTCGGAATCGCGATCGCGGCGAGAATCCCGATGATCGCCACGACGATCATCAGTTCCACCAAAGTAAAACCACTTTGACTCATACGTACTGCTTTTTTGATCATATAGAGAAAACTCCATGATGAAGAGGTTAGGGGAAGGAGCGGACTTACTTTTGAGTATACATGAAAATTTATTAAGGAAAGGTGTGAAAACCCATTTTTTAGTAAAGTTAATGATAAACTGGAGCCGATCTCCGTTCATCTTCGAGGAAGTTCGAATGAGCCCTGGGTCGCGAAAGACCGTGTCCGTCGTGATGGTCGCCGTTTGGATGGCGGCCCTGCTATCACTAAACCTCCGCCTGATCCGCGAACGCGTGGAATCCGAGACGCCAGCGGACGAACCTCCGTTCATTTGGCCACCGGATCTTTACCGGGCACTGACGTTCGGACAGCTGCCGGCGGCGGTAGACGGCCTACTCTTGAAATTCCTCGTCGAAGACAACATCAAGCATGTCGAGGACGGCGTACGAGCGCGGGTTTATTATTTCCTCGATCTCGCCACTGATCTCGACCCCGCGTTCTTTACCCTCTATACCGCCGGATCGAATTTCCTAGCGGTCGTCCGAAACGATAAATTGAGCGCGCTCAAACTGATCACGAAGGGTGAGAACTTCCGTAAGAACGGTCTCGCCAAATATCCGGAATCGGTCCGGGAGGAATATTGGGCCGATGAATGGCGGATTCCCTTCATCAAAGGCTACATTCATCTTTTCGAGATGAACGACATTGCGAACGCCGCCAGATCCTACCGGGAGCTCGACCACCTCAAAAACGTGCCGATCGGAGCGCAAGGCTTGAGTGGACATTTCGGGAAACCGGGAGGGATCTACGAAATAGGACTTTCGGTTTTGAAGAACATGGAGGAGGGCGAGACCGACGAAAACGTGCGGCGGGAGATTGAGAGAAAAAAACGTTCCCTTTCTTTATCGCTCGAACTCTTCAGGCTGAACGCCGAATTCAAGACTTTTCATGGCGACTGGGAAAAGTTTCGCCGCGAAAAATCGATCGACGGGGACGGTTTCGGCGGGAAAGTTTTTCTTGGGCCGGACGGGGTAATCGATTCCACGACTCCGCGAATCGTCGTACTCGGGATTCGGTAGTTACGCCGAGCCGGACCAGGGCTGCGAAGTCAGTCGCGATCAACGATTCTCGTCGTCGACGACGTCCATCCCGAGTTTTCCGAGCCGGTAACGAATACTTCGAAACGTCATCCCGAGCAAGTCGGCCGCCTTTTTCTTTACGCCGCCGGTAAATTCCAACGCATGTTTTAAATATTGTTTCTCGACCTCCGCGAGCACGTCGTCGAGATTGATCGGACCATTCTTAAAATCCGGCATCGGAAGCCGGATTTCTCGGGACGTTGCGCCCGTCGCCGGTCCCGGTGAAGCGAGCGGAAGCGTATTCCGACCCGACTTGATCTCGAAGGATTCCATCTTCGCGCGGGCGCCGCCCTCGTAGGCGACTGTCACCGCCGGAGGGAGGACCCCGATACTAACGAGTCGACCGACCTCGAGAGTCACCGCCCGCTCGATCGTATTCTCGAGCTCGCGGACGTTGCCGGGCCAAGCGTGGGTCCGGAAAATTTCGAGAACATCGGGCGCGAACCCGTCGAGTTCTTTTTTTTGCCGCTCGAGAAATTTCTTCAGGAAGGAGTTCGCCAAAATCTCGATGTCGCCGTGCCGCTCGCGGAGCGGCGGAGTCTTGATCAAAATGACGTTCAATCGGTAGTAGAGATCTTCGCGAAAAGTCCCCGCCTTGACCGCCGCTTCGAGATCGCGATTCGTGGCGGCGATGATCCGCACGTCGACCTTGATATCCTCGTTCGCACCGACTCGACGGATCGTCTTTTCTTGAAGCGCGCGGAGCATTTTCACCTGCATCTGCAACGGAAGTTCGCCGACCTCGTCGAGAAACAAAGTTCCCCCGCTCGCCGCCTCGAAAAGCCCGATTTTGTCGCTGATCGCGCCGGTGAAAGAGCCCTTCTTATGGCCGAACATCTCGCTTTCGATCAAGGTCTCCGGAATCGCTCCACAATTGACCGGCACGAAAGGCTTACCCTTGAGCGGCCCCGAATCGTGGATCATTCGCGCGACAAGCTCCTTACCCGTACCGCTTTC
>JAYVXM010000147.1:0-2163 GCA_043785205.1 Bdellovibrionales bacterium | reverse complement strand
CGATTTGGCTCGTCCTCACGCTCGTCGCGTTCGGCTCGGCGATGCGCGCGCTCGCGAGACGGCTCGGCGGTCTACCGGTGATGCTCGCCGTTCTCTTCTCGTTCCGCGCGCTAGCGATCGACCTTCGGTACGGCCAGGTGAACCTCTTCATCCTTTCCGCCGCGGTCTGGGCGTTTCACGCGTGGATGGAACGCGTGGATTCGCGAGAGGCGCGCTGGAATCTCGCGTTCGCATGGTTCACCTTCGCGATCGCGGCGTTCACGAAGATCTATCCACTCGCGCTTTTTCTCTTTCCGATCGTCGGTCTTTTTCGCCACGCCGAAACCGATCGTCGCTCCGCCGTGTGGGCGTTCCTTGGCGCGACGGCGGGCGCGGCGCTGATCCTCGTACCGCCCGCCTTCCTCTCGGGCGTCTATCCGATGTGGCTCGACGCGCTCGCGCGGAAGGGCCTTCCCACCGATACCCATAACCAATCGCTTCTCGCGACTTTGATCCGCGTTTTCGGCGGCGAGCCCTTCTACGCCCTCGGCCTGGGCGGTGAGGCGATCCGATTCGACGGGGTGGCGCTCTCGATCGCGGCGACACGCGCGATCTGGCTTTCGTTTTCCGCGGTCGTGCTCGGAGCGATCGTTCGGCTCGGCGTCGATCGGAGCGCGGACGCCGGACGACGGCGCCTCGTCGCCGCACTCGCGCTCGCGCTTTGTTTCCTGCCGGCCCACCTGATTTGGAAATCCTACTTCGTGCTCGGGATTCCGTTGCTCGCGGTCCTCTTTAGCGAGGCGACGGGCGACGTCGATTTCCGTCGGCGAATCTTCGTTCCCGGGCTCGCACTCGGGATCGCGATTTCTTTCACCAGTGGCGATTTCGTCGGCGCGCGAAACGCCGCTTGGATCGAAGCATTTTCTCCGTTTTTCTGGCTTCACCTCGCGGCGATCGTTACGGGCTTTTGGCGGCTTTCTTGTCGGCCGTCGTCGTATTCTTCTTGAGATCGCGCCAGCTCTTCCCTTCGCGCGCCTTCGGATCGAGTTGAAATTTTCCGACGCCCTTCACGTGCTCCTCGTAAGTGGAGGTGAAAAGATGGGTGCCGTCGTTTTTCGAAACGAAATAGAGATAATGATGGACGGCCGGGTTAAGCGTCGCGTGAATCGCGTCGATGCCCGGATTCGAAATCGGTCCGATCGGAAGCGCGGCGACCGAATAGGTGTTGTACGGATTCGCGTCGAGAAGATCCGATTTGTGCAGGTTTCCGTGGTAGCGATTCCAAATTCCGTAAATCGTGGTCGGATCGCTCTGGAGTTTCATCTTCTTCGAGAGCCGATTATGAAAAACGCCGGCGATGATCGGACGCTCCTCGGGAGCGCCCGTTTCTTTCTCGACGATCGAAGCGAGGGTGATCACTTGGTCACGCGTGAGTCCGAGTTCCTTCGCTTTTTGTTCTTCGTTCGGGCCCCAAGCGACGGAGAAACGCTTCACCATCGCGCGGAGAATTTCCTCCTGAGTCGCTTTCCGCTGGAGAAGATAGGTGTCCGGGAAAAGATAGCCCTCGAGCGTCTTCGGCGGCGGCTCGAGCCCGAGGCTCGCGATGAAGGTCGGGTCCCGGGCGAGCTTCAGAAACCGTTCTTTCGGCCCGAATCCCTTCGCCTGGATCATCTCCGCGACGTCGTACATATTCTCGCCCTCGCGCACGAGGAAGGGTCGGGAGACGCTGATCCCGGAGGCGAGGATGTCGAAAATCTGGTTTGGGGTCATCGACGGCGAAAGTTCGTACTCGCCCGCCTTGATCTTCGTCCAGCTCCCGCGAAGTTTGCCGTAGTAGAGGAAAATTCGCTGATCGCGGACGATTTGGAGCGATTCGAGTTGACGGGAAATCGACGGCGGTCCCTGTCCCCGATCGACTTCCACGATCACACGCGCGGTGTTCTGGGGCTGGTAGGCTTGGAGCGCCGTCCGAAAAAAGAAACCGAAACCCGCGAAAAGAATCGCGACCAAAAGGAGAGCCGTTACCGCGAGGGTGAGCTTCACCGAACCGGAATCAGAGCGCATACGGACGATGTTAACGACTGATGGGCGTCCCGAAAAGCCTTTGTTCCCGGCGTCGAATTACTGACGGGGCGAGTTAACGCCGGGCCAAGAAGCCGTTGAATCTTTGGCCGAAGCGAGTAG
>JAYVXM010000146.1:0-7259 GCA_043785205.1 Bdellovibrionales bacterium | reverse complement strand
TCGCCAAACCACTGGTTTACAGCCACAATTTGCCTTTACGGCACGTTCACCAACAATGGCGTGAGTGCCGTCCAAGACGGCCGTTCTGGTTGCGACAGGCCCCCCTTAAGGATAATAATTGCTCAACCGCTGAGGCCACGAACCATTAAAAATAACCGGAGTTTGGGGTTGCCCATCTGCCGTGGAGTTTCGCATTGATCGGCCGCACGCATGTTCGCGCGCTCGCGACGCTGGCTGCGCTTGCGGCCGGCGTGCTTTTGGCCGGCTGCAACGCCGAACAGATGGGCATGGTCGGCGAGAAAGCCTCGCGCCCGATACCTGAGAAGTTGCTGGGCATAAAACGAAAGCGCACCTCGCTTATCGGGTGAGTGGGCTCGAGCGGTGGCGGAAAAGGATCGCGGAACGTGGGCTCATTCCGATCGACTCGATTCCGATCCCGGGAGTGGATCGTTTCGAGTTTCGTGACCCTTTCGGAAATCGGGTCGAATTTCTTGAAAGAAAATGAAAGCGGACTTTAAATCCCCGACCCCACCGATGTCGTGAAATAACCGACGTCGCTTACGGTCCGGCAGGTTATCCCACCACGAAATTCATGATTTTTCCTGGCACGAAGATGATCTTTTTCACGGTCTTTCCCTCGAGCTGAGCCGCGACCTGAGCCACCCCGCGCGCGGCTTTTTCCACCGTCGCCTGATCGGAACCCGCCGGAACTTCGACCGTCCCGCGGGTTTTCCCGAGGACTTGGATCGCGATCGTCATCGAATCTTCCTTCACGTATTTCGGGTCGAACTTTGGCCATGGAGCGTAAGTCAGAGATTCTTTCTCGCCGATCCGCTCCCAGAGCTCCTCCGCCATGTGCGGAGCGAAAGGGTAGAGAAGTTGAATGAAGGGTTTTAGGCAGGCGTGCGGCTTCCGCGGTTCCTTCGTGAAGTGGTTCACGAACATCATCATCTGGGAGATCGCGGTATTGAACCGGAGCCCTTCGATGTCGTCGGTGACTTTCTGGATCGTCTTATGGGTAAGCCGGAGATCCTCTTCCGTCGGCGTCTCGTCCTTCACGATGAGCGTATCGGTTTCTTCGCCTTCCTTCCCCTCGAGGAAGATCCGCCACGCGCGGGCGAGAAACCGGTACGAACCGGCGATCGCCGTCGTCGACCAGGGCTTGTCCTGATCGAGCGGTCCCATGAACATTTCGTAGATTCGGAGCGTGTCGGCTCCGTATTCGTTCACGACGTCGTCGGGATTGATCACGTTTCCGCGCGACTTCGACATCTTCTCGCCGTCTTCGCCGAGGATCATCCCTTGGTGGACGAGGCGTTGGAACGGCTCGTCGTGGGTCACGAGGCCGGCATCGTAAAGAACCTTCGTCCAAAACCTGGCATAGAGGAGATGCCCGACCGCATGTTCCGGTCCTCCGAGATAGAGATCGACGGGCATCCAGTATTTCTCGGCTTCGCGTGACCACGGTTCGGCGGCGTTGTTCGGATCCGTATAGCGAAGGAAGTACCAGGACGAGCCGGCGGAACCCGGCATCGTGTCCGTCTCGCGTCGGAGTTTTTTCCCGGTCTTCGGATCGGTCGTATTCAGCCACTCCGTGATCGCGGCGAGCGGCGACTCGCCGGTCCCCGTCGGCTCGTAGGACTTCACTTCCGGGAGGGAAACGGGAAGGGCGTCGTCGGCGACGGTCGCCTTCGATCCGTCGTCGAAGTGAACGATCGGAAACGGTTCACCCCAGTAGCGCTGGCGCGAGAAGAGCCAGTCGCGGAGCTTGAAATTCACGGTTCGTTTTCCGCGCTTCTCTCCCTCCAGCCGGGAGATGATCTTTTCCTTCGCGTCCTTCGTCGCGAGTCCGGTGATAAAATCCGAATTCACGGACTTTCCCTCGCCGGCGAAGCATCCGTCCACCTTCGAACCGTCGGCCGGGACGACGACTTCCCGGATCGGGAGATCGAACGTCTTCGCGAAGTCGTGATCGCGTTCGTCGTGGGCCGGGACCGCCATGATCGCGCCGGTGCCGTAACCCATCATCACGTAATCGGCGATCCAGACCGGAATCTTTTCCTGGTTCAGGGGGTTTACCGCGTAAGTGCCGGTGAAGACCCCGGTCTTCTCTTTCGTCTGCTCCTGGCGCGCGATCTCGGATTTTCGGGAGGCCGTTTCGACATACGCGTCGACCTTCGCTTTTTCCGACGCTTTAGTCAGCTTCGCCACGAGGGCGTGCTCGGGCGCGAGAACGAGATACGTCGCGCCGAAGAGGGTGTCCGGACGGGTCGTGAAAATTTCGACGCCTTCCGGGGATCCGTCGACCGGAAAGGTCATCGTGAGTCCTTCCGAACGTCCGATCCAGTTCCGCTGGAGTTCCTTCGTGCCCTCCGGCCAGTTCACCTTGTCGAGATCGCGGAGGAGACGATCGGCGTAGTCCGTGATTTTCAGCATCCACTGCTTCATCGGCACTCGATGCACGGGATGGCCGCCGCGTTCGGATTTCCCGTCGACGACCTCCTCGTTCGCCAGCACCGTCTTTAGCGCCGGGCACCAGTTCACCGGCACCTCCTTCTGGTAAGCGAGCCCACGATCGTAGAGGCGCTTGAAGATCCACTGGGTCCATTTGTAATACGAGGGTTCCGCCGTCGAAATTTCGCGGGACCAGTCGTACGAGAAGCCGAGCATCTTCAGCTGGCGCGTGAAATTTTCGATGGCCTTCTTCGTCGTGATCGCGGGATGGGTGCCCGTTTGGATCGCGTGCTGCTCCGCGGGAAGCCCGAATGCGTCCCAACCCATCGGATGGAGAACGGAGAATCCCTTCGTCCGTTTGTAACGCGCAAGAATGTCCGTCGCCGTATAACCTTCCGGATGCCCGACGTGGAGACCCGAGCCCGAAGGATAAGGGAACATGTCGAGGACGTAGTACTTCGGTTTTTTCGGATCGAGAACGGATTTGAAAATCTGTTTTTCGTCCCAGTACTTCTGCCATTTCGTCTCGACGCGCTTGTGCGAATAAGTCATAGAGATTTAGTATAAAAGACGGAGGATCGGAATGGAACCGTTTCAGCTGCCGAACGCGCCCGGACTTCAGGCGAAGTACGCCCCGAAAAGTATTTGCTTTGGATGCGGTCCGGCGAATTCGCACGGGTTAAGAATCGCGAGCATTCCCGCGACGGTCGACGATGGATCGGTCGAAATTCGCGCCGTCTGGACGCCCAAATCCTACCACGAGGCGTTTCCCGGGATGTTGAACGGCGGGATCATCGGGGCGCTCCTCGATTGCCACTCGAACTGGACGGCCGCCTATCATCTAATGCAGAAAGACGGACTCGCCGAACCGCCGTGCACCGTGACCGCCGACTTCCATGTCACGCTAAAACGACCGACCCCTTCGAACGGTCCCGTCTACCTCCGGGCGCACGTCGCCGAGTCGGGTGAGGGAAGGGCGGTTATCGACGCGACCCTCGAGGCCGGCGGAAAAGTTTGTGCGACCTGTCGCGGAACCTTCGTGGCCGTGAAACCCGGTCATCCCGCTTATCACCGGTGGTAGCACGAATCGAGTTTCCAGCAAGCGCCCCCGGATTTTACGGGACTCGCACATTTACCTTTGGCGATTGAAAATTTTTAACTTCTCGCGTTAGAGTCGGAACATGAAGTCGTTACCGCTTTTGTCCTTTTTTCTCCTAGGTCTCGCCGGCTGCGCTTCCGCGCCTGAACCCGGCTTCAGCGAAGCGATGGACAAGGCCGTCCACTCGCACGCGAAGGAATTTCAAGGGTGTTACCGGAAGTTCGGCGATCGGAAAAAAGTCCGAACCTGTCTTCATTACCACCTCGCCTTCTCCGGCGAAATTCAGTTCTGCGAAATCGACGCCGACTGTTCAATCGGCTCGAGCCCCGAGATGCGCGCCTGCATTCTCGAGGAATTCAAAACGATCAAACTCCCCGAAGTCGTCGGCTATAAAGGAGCCCGCGGCACCTATACCTTCAACTATACTTTCGCCAAGGAACCATGACCCCGAAGTACCGCGGCGACGACAACGACTTTCTCGATTCTGACCAAGAGCGGGGCGCCCACGGCACCGGCCGCGCGGCGAAGAAGGAGAAGCCGAAGGTCGACTATCTCCCGGTCACGGAAGCGAACGGGACCGTGGTCATCGTCTTTCCGAATCAGTGCAAGGTCGCGGACGTGGCCGGAAAGGAGTTCGCGTGCACCTACCGGAAGGCGAAGCTTCCGACTCCCGACGTTCGTGAACGCTCTCCGGTCGCGGTGGGCGACCGGGTAAGGTTCGAACCGATGGGCTCGCGCGATGGCGTGATCGACGGAGTTTGCGTTCGGAGGAATTTCCTCGCGCGGCCAGCGCCCGAGAGTACGATGCGGCACACGATCGTGGCGAATGTCGACATGCTCGTGATCGCGGCCGCGAGCCGCGAACCTGATTTTTCTCCGGGGCTCGTCGATCGCTTTCTCGTGGCCGCCCAGGCCGCGGGAATCGACCCTGTTCTCTGCATCACGAAGGCGGACCTCCTGACCGCCGAATCCGATCGGCCCTGGAATATTTACCGGGACCTCGGCTACCCCGTCGTCGAGACGTGCGCGAAAACCGGAGAGGGGCTCGACGCCCTTCGAGCCGTCCTTGACGGAAAGCTCGCGACGTTCTGCGGGCATTCCGGCGTCGGAAAGACGACGATCCTGAACGCGCTCCTCGGCTTCACGGTCGGGAAGACCCGCGAGGTGAGCGCGTCGACGGGGAAGGGAATGCATACGACTACCGGAGCCTACCGGATCCCCGGCACGAATCTCATCGACACGCCCGGGATCCGCGAGTTTGGGCTCATCAACGTGAAGCCCGAAGAGTTGAAGAATTATTTCCCGGAGTTCCGCGGGCTCGGCTGCTTACAGTCCGACTGCGTCCACCTCGACGAGACCGGCTGCGCCGCGCGGGATCTTCCGCGCTACCCGAGTTACCGGCGAATGCGCGAATCCCTATCCGCGGGGGAAAACTGAGATGCGGCTCGATCTCGGTCCGACCTCAAAGTTAGAAGGAAATCGGGAGGGCTTCCGGCTGGAAAATCTCCTCGCTGCCCAAGGCCGGGCCTGGGAAGGACTCCGCCTGGTCCGCGAATCCATCCGTCCCGGAATGACGGAGAAGGACATTTGCGTGCTCGGTACGAAAATCCTGCGGGAGCTCGGCTCGACGAAGAACTGGCATCGGGTGATCGCCCGAATCGACGAATCGACGTTGTTAAAATTCAGCGAACCGGCCGATCCCGAGCGCCGACTAACCGAAGCGAGCATCGTTTTTCTCGATCTCGGTCCGGTATTCGAAGTGGACGGAATGGAATACGAGGGCGACGTCGGCGACACGTTCGTTTTCGGTTCGGACGTGGAAAAACTTCGAATCGCCGACGCCGGTCGCGAGCTCTTTCATACCGTCGCGGGAATTTGGCGAAACGAATCGCTGAGCGGAGCCGAACTTTACGCGCGAGCGACGGAGGAGGCGGAGAAGATCGGCGTCGTATTGTTACCGAACGTCGACGGACATCGGGCCGGCGATTTTCCCCATCAGGTTTTTTTTCGCGGAGGCATCGGCGAACTCGATTTCAAGCCGGGTGCCGGCGTTTGGATCCTCGAGATCCAAATCCGACACCCGACTCGGCCTTTCGGCGCGTTCTACGAGGATTCCCTCATTTAACGCTTAATAGAAGCGCGGGCGGCCCTCCTTTCGTTCCACGCGCTCCGGGCGGAATTCCGGTCCGACTTCCCGATGAAGGTTCATCGAGCCGCGGACCGAAAACAGGGCGAAAATCGCTCCGACGTTTCGGAGGAGCCAAACCCACCTCCGCACCGGTTTTATTTCGGGCGGCGGTGATTTCGGCGGAGGCTGGTGCAGTTTGAGCAGCTCGAGTTGGATCTCGGAGCTGAGCTGGCGGGGATTGGCGTTCAGGGGCGATTCGACTTTCAAGAGTTCCATAGATTCCTCGGATTTCAGATGACGTTAAAATACGAATGCACGATCCGGGACGATCGCGCGCGAGTCCGCGATGGCGATGCAAGCGTGCGATTGTCCCGGCTTTCGGAGACACGCGACGAAAAACGTTCCGCGGTCCCCAAAGGGTTAGGTCTTCGGACGACCCGCGGTTGCGGATGCGCCTAAGGACGAGAAAAATATTTTAGGATTGCGCTCGGAGAGCTACCGGCGTCAGGCGAGTGGTCGAAGAGAGTCGACCGATTCGGAGACGAATCCAACGGTGTCCGGTGCAATTCCAGTCGTTTGAATTTTGTAGAACATCATATTCGTCTCCTTTCGAGAGGGTAGAGCGGAAAGAGTCCAGCTCTTAGATTAAGAATAATAAAGACCAAGCGGAAACGCAAGGAATTGGTCGCGAATTCGCGCATGATTTGATTTCATCAAGTTTCAGAAGCCGAATTGATCGAGGGATCGCTCACTTCTTCTGGGCGGACGTCTTTTTCTTCGCGGACTTTTTCAGCGGTGCGGTCACTTTTTCCGCGTCGATTTGGGCGGAGGTCATGCCGTAACTTTTCAGCAAACCGTAAAACGGTTTTTCGAAACCGGTCGTGATGTGAACCGCGACTCCGTCCTCGTTCGCGACTTTTAGAATCTTGCTCGTCATGACCGAGGCTTCGCGGTTCGAGGCGAGCGTGAAAATATCTCCGCCTTCGAGGCTTCCCGTTTCGTTGGAAAATTCATAGCGCAGGAACACGGGCTTCTTCATCTTCTTCATGGCCCGACCCTACTTCATTTTGGAGAAACAAACGACCTTATCTATCGAAGATTTCCTTCGCCATGATAAGGCGCTGGATCTGCGACGTCCCCTCGTAGATCTGGTAGATCTTCGCGTCGCGCATGAGTTTTTCGACCGGATACTCCTCGGAGTATCCGTAGCCGCCGAAAACTTGGACGGCGTCGGTCGCGACCTTCATCGCCATGTCGGCGGCGAACGCTTTCGCGAACGCGGCGTATTTCGTGTTCCGACGGCCGGCGTCGATTTCCGTCGCCGCTTTCCAAACCAGGAGTCGGGCTGCCTCGATGCTCATCGCCATCTCGCCGATCATGAAACTGATCGCCTGATAGTTCGAGATCGGCTGGCCGAACGTTTTCCGAGTCGTCGAGTAGGAGATCGCTTCGTCCATCGCTCGGCGGGCGAGGCCGACCGCGCCGGCGGCGACCGTCGGACGCGTGTGATCGAAGGCGCTCATCGCGATCCGGAATCCTTCGCCTTCCTTGCCGAGCCGATACCGTTCCGGGACGCGG
>JAYVXM010000145.1:0-2164 GCA_043785205.1 Bdellovibrionales bacterium | reverse complement strand
GGCGACTCGTCGATGACCTTCGCGAGCTTTCCGCGGATCGATTCCGTGTCGCCGCCGGCGACCCAGAGGGCCTTCGCGTCGGTAAAGGAGCGCTCGGACGATTTCAAGCGGGCCTCGAGATTTCCGCCGTCGGACGCGATCGCCCGCCCTAGCCCGAGGAGCTTCGATTCCTTATCGTACCGTTTCGCGATCGCTCCCGCGGTCCGCCCGAGCCCGAGCTCGGCCGCCACTCGCGAAAGCCGGAGCAGATAGTCCGGGTCCGAAAGCGCGAGGCGTTCGGGGGTGACGTCTTCCGGGAGATCTTCGGAAAGATTCACCCGAGGCGCGTACTTGTCGTAGAATTGGACCGCTTCGAATTGTTTTCCGGAATCGAGGAGCGCCATGACTTCCTTCCGGAAGAGTTTTCGCTCCATGTCCTGGAGCCAGGCGTAAGCGCCGCTCTTCCGCGAGACTTCTTCCTTCTCGCGGATCGCGGCGTCGAGGGCGGCGACCGGATCGTCGAGGAGGATCATCGAGCGTACGCGAATCATCGAGCGGAATTCGCCGAAATGGTCTATGCGAATTTCGCCTTTCCCATCGAACTTTTCGGTCTCGTCCCGAAAGAAATTGCCCGCGGTCTTCGCGTCGAAGCCGCCGTGGTCGTCGCAGGGTACGAGCCGCATTCGCGCGATGACCGCGCCGGGACTGAAAGGATACCGATTGATCGTGGCGAGAAAGCCCGCTCTGGATTTCGCGATCGAATCCGCGCCCGGACGTCGCCCTTCGATTTCGGCGATTCGAAGGAGGGCGCGCCAGCCGGCGGGATGGCCGGGAAAGCGCTTCGTAAAGTCGGCGAACTGTTCCGCCGCACGGTCGAGCTGACCGAGCCAGTAGAGGGATTCCCCGCGGTTGATTTGGGCGGACGCGAGCTTCGCGGAATCGGCCGGGAACTTCTGGGAGGCGCGGTAATAGGCGGCGAGCGCGCGGTCGTACTGGCTTCGGAAAAGATAGGCGTCGCCGATCCGAAGGCTCGCCATGGCGCGGTTCTCGGAGTCCGGGGCGTTCGTCTCGACCCATTCGTACTCGCGAACCGCGCGATCGGTTTGCTTAATTCGGTAGAGGGCTTCGGCGGCGAGAAAGCGCCAAACCCAGACGTTCCGGTGCTTCGGATACTCGGTGGCGATCCACAGGAAACGTTCGATCGTCTGGAGCTCGTTCCCGGATTTCCGCATTTCCTCGGCGAGGTAGAGGGCAGACGCGAGCGCGGCCGGAGTGCCGGGATTCTTTTCACGGAGCACGTCGAACGCCGCGACGGCCTGGTCCTTCAACCCGAGGCGGAGGAGCGCGTTCGCCTTCAGGAATTCCATATCGACGCGATGGAGGCTCGACGGGGCTTCCTTGAGCAGAAAATCGACGGTGCGGGCGGCCAGCGCGAAATCGTGCTTTTCGTAGAGCTCGAGCGCGAGTTTCACATACTTCTCGCCCACGGCGCCGGCCTTCGGCGCGAGGAACGGATAACCTTCGTCGGGAAGTCCGGTGGGCAGAAATTCAGCGAGTTTCGGCGGTTCGTGTTCCGGGATGAATTCGAGGAAAAGATCGACGCCTTCACGGAGCGGCTCCTTGCAGAACCGGGCGACGTCGGATTCGATCGCCATCGCCTGTTCCGCGGCGATTCGGCGATCGCGCCGCTTCTTCGCTTCTTCGTCGGCTTTCGCGATCGAGGCTTTCTTCGCCTGTTCGTTCGCCTGGCGTTTGATTTCCGCGCGGCTCACGCCGCCCTTTGGCCAAAAATCGACGACGTAACGGGCCGGGTCCTTCTCGCGGTACGTGAACCGCTCCATTTTCGGATTCGCCGGCGCGTTTTCACCGGTCGGGAAGTTCCATTTTCCATCGATGCGTACGCCGCCTTCGGTTTCGGCCGCCTTCACTTCGGCGATTCGCGAGTCGTGCAGGGATTCGAGGTCGGTCGACCCGAGATAGAGATCCTGAAGGGTCACGCCCCGAAGGAGGACGGAGAATCCGCCGATCGTTTCTTTCCACTCCGCTTCGACCGAAGGATCGAGCGAGATCGCCAGCCGCGAGTGGGTCTTGAACGATTCGATTTGCAGGGAAGAAGCGGGGCGCACGGAATCCGCGAGCGCGAGCGTCGCCGAAAGCGTCAAAAGAGCGAGCGAGGAAACGAGAA
>JAYVXM010000144.1:0-2165 GCA_043785205.1 Bdellovibrionales bacterium | reverse complement strand
GGAGCCATGCTGTGAAATCAGGGGTTTACGCCCCGATCGACACGAAAACCTATCTTAAATTTTCACCCTAACTGTGTCGATCGAGCCCGGACAGGACAAGATGACGGTCGGCTTCGATCCGCGTTCGTAGTTTTTCAAAATTTGGAATTCAAATCGATTTGATGAGCGGTTGAAACTGATGACTTCGAGTGTATTCGTTTGCTCAACATAGGAGATAAACATTTCGCCTTCGCCTATCGACGAGTTTGCGGGGAGGGACCTCGAATTTCCGATGCCCGGCCGGACGGCTTCGCTCGTTGATCCGATCAGGATGCGAGGGTGCCGTTCATTTGCGGAAAAGCGGTGAAGCGAGCGCCCTCGGTTCATGCCAAAGACGGTCACCGTCGACCGAGTGTGCTCTTGGAATTTTTTAGTGAGCTCGCCGATAGGCCAAGGGATCTCGCCGCCTAACTTTTCGATAAAACGGTCGAAAGTGGAGTATCCCGGCATCGGGACGTCGTCGACCGGTCCTACGGCGAGCGCAGAACTGACGACTAAAAAACTGAAGAGGGATAATCCGAGCTCCCGCACCATCGACTTCTTATCGGGTTTCCGCTCCTAAGCCTCAAATCCGGAAGGGTCGATTCGTCACGGTTCTCGGACGGATTTCCCTGATAGATTTTTGACGAGAGGGGCGCTTACTTTACCGAATCGACTTAGGGGCAACTACACAGTACTCGGAAGGATTGGAGCGCCCGTCTAAGAGGTCATGCCCATCCCCCGCCAATCGAGCTATAATTCGTAGTCGGACCAAAATTAGAGGGGTCTAAAAAGAAGCGAAGGAGAAATCCCCAGCATCCTCCTTTTAATACCTCCAATTCGCTATGGGTGAGCTTCATCGCAGGCAGTTCTTTTGTTTCAAGGAATTCAGTCCAGTTTTTTTCATCAGTATTCATGGCAATTTTATGAACTAACTGAAAAGCTTCCGGAGTTACGTTTAAATTTTTTAAATTCCCCGTCTTTAACATCTTACTAATTGCTTCCTTGCCGAGCTGATCAGCAGGCATTCCTCGAAGCGCACGATAAGATTTTAGCGCTTGGTCTCGTTTTTCGTCATTAACGTTCTGCATATGTTCCTTCCTTAACTGAATAGCCCGAATGAAGTCATTCATCGAATCTGTTAATGCTAAGCTGAACTTTTTACCTTTCCAATGTGTCAAAATTGACAATTGGTGACGCTATCGTAGTGCTCCGGATCTCGAAGGCCCGGGCCCTAGTCACATCCATTTCGTTTGTTCGTTACCGCGAAGGGGTAGCGGCGACCTTAATCCCAAACTTGAAATCAATACCCAGACAGCTCTTCGCCAGGAAAAGGGTGAGCCGAGCGAGGTATTGACCGTCTCGCTTCACGGGAACTGGAGATTCCCCAAGACCGTCATATCCGGTCGTATCGATCGCGCCGTCCGCGCCCACGCGGTAGAGACTGAATTGGACTCCGATATCGGAGGTGTCGCAGCCTACGGGCAGGATCTTGATCAGGTTCAAAGGGAGAGTCAGCGTCTCATCTTGATTTGCGGTGAAGGTAAAATCAAAAGTCGGCTTACCCGCACTGAGGTGCGTGGCTTGGAATTCGTTCAGCTGGGGACTTTCTCCCGCATTAAATACGATGAGAGTCGGAGTGCTGGGGTTGGGGTCGCGTTGCGGGTTCGAGGGGGAAGTCGGAACGCCGTTCTTTCCGCAGCCGGCGAGGGTCAGGCAGAGCGTGGTCAGCGAAAGGAATAAGGGTCGGGTTCGCATTGTCGAATCTCCTCGTTTTACTTCATGGCGTCTGTAGCACTTCGGCTCCGATGGAGCAAATGCAGGGCGGCGCTCCGCCCTTCGGTCGATCGCGGGATCGGGGAAGTGGGTGGTGGGTCGGCGGGCGGGGTCGACCCCCTCGCGCTCGCACCTTCCAGGCGCTCGCTCCGGGGGCGGGCTCAAAGCTCAGCCGCGCATCGTGCGCGACTGCCCGCGCTCGATCGCTTTGCGATCCCTCGCGGTCGCTTTTCGTCGTTCGACTCCAGCTTCGTTTCCCGAAGGGAGTTCTTTTGCGAAGTTTCCGGATTCTACCGGAAGGAAATTTTGGTGCTCGGGACTGGAGTCGAACCAGCACACCTCTCGGTACACGCCCCTCAAACGTGCGTGTC
>JAYVXM010000143.1:0-7285 GCA_043785205.1 Bdellovibrionales bacterium | reverse complement strand
TCCAAATTGAGCTAAAGCGGAAATCACCATCAGTGTCATAAGTAGTCGATACATAAAGAACCCTCCTTAGTGGGTTGTTGCGGAACATTTGAAAAATCGAAGTTTTGCGGGGCTGTTTGATAAAAGCGGCTACACGGTTTCGTGTAGCCGCTTTTTGCCTGTGAATCGGTGCGTGTAGCCCGGTGTAGCTGATCTGTAGCTACCTACCTGACTTTCATGCGACCTAGCGCAACCCTGAGAGTCTCTAAAACTCGAAGCGGCTCATCACCGTTTCCTGTGTTGTTTTAGTGATTTGGTTCTGATTTTGGGATCTTACGAGCAGAAACGACAATGGCCCCGAAACTTGCGTTTCGAGGCCACCGTATATTGGTTGCGAGGGCTGGATTTGAACCAACGACCTTTGGGTTATGAGCCCAACGAGCTACCGGGCTGCTCCACCTCGCGTCAGTATTGCGAGATGTATAACTACTCGCCGTCGCCAGGAGAGTCAATGCACTTAGGCTCGTCGCGCGCACATTGCCCGGCGAAAGCCGAAATCGGCTTTCGACTCGGCGCGTAGAGGGCTCGGTTTTAATTCGTAAGCTTCGATACTTCGTACGTCGTCGGGCTCGAGTTTCCGGTCATCCGGACTTTTGCTTTTCCATTGTTGAAAAGCGCGGTGATGACACCGGTGGAGTTCAATTGGTCGATCCCAAGAGACAGCACAGCGACGGAGAAAAGCATGCGGGCCTCTGAGAGTAGCGGCGGAAAGCGAGTCTCGAATCCGCTCGGGACGCATCGATCGGCGCGTTATTTCGCAAGTGAGTTTTTCCCACCTCCGAATTGGGGTAGCCTATCGCCCATGCGACCTTCCGCGATGGGCGGCGATATCGAATTTCTAAGGGGTTATCTCGAAGAGGAGTTCTCCTCGACGGAGGGCGCGCGCATCCAAATCGTCCTCCCGACGGGGACCGCCCGGAGCATCGATCTCCACCAAGACTACGACCCGGATTCGAGCGACCTCCACGCCCGGCGCGGGGTCCGGGTGCTCGTGAAGAGCCGCGACTACTTCTTTCCCGCCGACTGGGTGAAGAACCACATGAACCTCGTCTACGCCCAGATCGCCGAAATGCGGGCGTTTCTGGACTAGGGCGCACCGAGCGGAATTTTTTCCCGGACCGACTCCGCTTCGGTGTGCTGAGCGAACGCGCGAAGGAGGTCCGTGCGGGACACGATCCCGACGAGGGTCGCCCGGTCTCCGGGGACGACGACGGCGAGCCGCCCGATCGCATGCCGATTCATGAGATCGAGCGCCATCCGGCACGAGTCCGCGGCGGTCACGGTGATCACCGTTTCTTCCGCGAATTCGAGGATCGGTTTCAAGAAATCGTCCTGAGTGACGTCGAGAAGGTCGCCCTTCGTGACGATCCCGACCATCTTCCCCGTTCCGTCGACGATCGGATATCCGCTCCGTTTCCGAGCCCCTCCGAAATATCCGCCCAGGACGTCGGCGACCGCCGCCGCGCTCGGAATCGTCGCGACTTCTTTCGTCATAACGTCCGCGATCGTCGCGCTCTCGAGCGGATCGACGCCGTATTCCCGGTAGATGTGGAAGCCCCGGCGCGCGACCTTCTCGGTAAGAATCGAGCGTCGCATGAGAAGGACCGTGGTCGCGTACGCGAAAATCGACGCGATGAAGACCGGCGCGAGCGAATCGATGTCGTGGGTGAGTTCGAACGCGAAGAGCGTCGCCGTAAACGGCGACCGCATCATTCCGCCCATGATCGCCGCCATCCCGAGGAGCGGATAAAAGCCGTGCATATTCGCCGGCAGATAGGGCGCGATCACCACGCCGAGGCCCCCGCCCATCATGAGGAGTGGGGCGAGTACCCCGCCGGAGGTTCCGGAGCCGAGCGCGATCACCCATATGAGGGATTTCACGCCGAGCAGTCCGGCAGCGGCTCCGGGCGTGAAGTTTCCGGCGAGCAGATCGCGGATCACGTCGTAGCCGACGCCGAGCGCGCGTGGTTCGAAATACCCCCCGATTCCGACGGCGAAGCCGCCGATCACGCACCACCACATCCAATGAAAGGGCAACTTGTGGAAGAGATCCTCCACCTTATAGAGCGTCCCGCTGATGATCAGGGAAAAGACGCCGGCGCAAAGCCCGAGGAGGGCGCACGCGCCCATCGATCCGACGTCGAGGGTTCCCGCGGTCGACATCGCGAAGAGCGGTCCGGTGCCGAGTAAAATATGGCGAAGGGCCGAGGCGGTCAGGCTCGCGAGCGCGACCGGCACGAGGGAGCGGGGGCGCCACTCGAAAAGGAGAAGCTCGACGGCGAGGAGAACGGCCGCGATCGGCGTATCGAATACCGCCGACATCCCGGCGGCGGCGCCGGCGACGAGAAGGGTTTTCCGTTCCGATGCGGTAAGATGGAAACGCTGGCCTACGAGCGATCCGATCGCACCGCCAGTCATGATGATCGGACCCTCCGCCCCGAACGGTCCGCCCGAGCCGATCGAAATCGCCGAAGAAAGGGGCTTTAAAATCGCGACTTTCAATTTCAGGACGCTCTTCCGAAAAAGAATCGCCTCGAGCGCCTCCGGGATCCCGTGTCCTCGGATCGCGTCCGACCCATAGCGGGCCGTAAGTCCGATGATGAGCCCTCCGATCGCCGGCACGAAGATCGCCCAGAGGCCGAGGGTATGGGTGGCGGGCGAAACTTCCAGGATCGAAAAGCGCTGGAAGTAAAAAAGGTTCGTGAAGAACCGGATCAAGGCCAGGAGTCCCGCTCCGGTCACCGTTCCGAGCGCGCCCACGAAGAGCGCGATCGCGGAGATGAGGAGGAGGCGGCGGTCGTTCGAAAAATCACCCTTGGCGGTCATGGTTATCCTTGTCTTCGAAAAAGAGCGTGGCCTTCTCTGGGCCAAGTCCGGAGGCGGTAATGAGCTGGGAAAACCCTTTCGCGAGTTGGCGGCGGGTCGTCGGATTCAGATTCCGGATGGCCGCCACGAGTCGATCTTGAATCGGAGTCGGATTTCTCCCGAGCGCGCGCTGCCCACTGTCGGTGATCGCGAGCTCGACCCGGCGAAAATCGTCCTTCGCCCGGCTCTTTTTCAGGTAACCGCGCGCGGCGAGTTTCGAAACGACGACCGAAACCGAACTTTGATGGGTCAGCGTACGCTCCGCGAGTTCATTGACGGAAAGCGGGGTAGGCGATCGCGAAAGGTGATCGAGGATATAGAGCTGGGCGCTACTCAAGCCGTGGCGACGTTCGGCCTGAAGGGAGGAATGACGCAAGCTTCGCACGATCTTTCGGATCGCATCGATAATTTCCAGGGCGTCTTTTTCTGCCTTTTTCATAATGTATGGGCTCCCATATATATTATGATACAAGGACTGGCGAGGGCAATCATGAAAATCACACCCGCTTCAGGATCCGCCTCCCGCACCGAAACCGTTCCCGTCACCATCCGGGCCAGCCTCGAAAAGCCGTCGACGATCGGCCGGGTCGACATCGTCACCTGGAGCGCGAAGGAACGTTCGCGGCGGGCGCTGAAAACTCTCGGCATGTGCTGGGGTGTCGGTCTCTTCTGCGTGATCCTGCCGCTCGTCCACTTTTTCCTCGTCCCCGCGCTCTTCATCGGAGGGATCGTGATGTTCGCGAGGCTCTCCGCCCAGGAGAGCCTCGTCCTCGGCGGCGAGGGGCCCTGCCCGGAATGCGGGAAGACGTTCCGGATCGCGAAGGCCACGAACCGCTTTCCGATGGACGAGCTCTGCGAGCATTGTAAAGCTAGCGTCAGTATCGATCGTCCCACTTAGCTTAGGAAACCCGTGACCGAACCCTCCGCCCCGAAGCCCGTCCGACTCCTCGCGCTCGCCCTCGGGCTCGGCTCCGGACTTCTCGTTCTTCTCGTGTTCGTGCTCGTTCGCCCCGTCGAGTGGGGGGAGGCGAAACTTCGCTTCCGCCTCTGGCGCGCGGGCGCGCGCGTGGTTCTGCGCGAGAAGCACCGGGGCTTCACCCAGGACCGGTGCGGCGGCCGCCCGCCCGCCGAATGCGAGTGCATGTGGTTCCTCCACGGAATGGGCGACTCGGTCGTCACCTGGCGGAATTTTTTCCTCGAACCGGAAGCGTTCGCCGGCCGGCCCGTCCGCGTCTTCGCGCTCGACCTTCCGGGCCACGGCGGTTCGATCCGTCGTCACGATCTCGCCGAGTACCGCGCCTCGAACATGGCGCGCGAACTCGACGCCGAAGTCGCGCGGACTCCGGAGTGCGTTCGGAATACCCTCGTCGGAAATAGTTTCGGCGGCTGGGTCGCCGCGCGCATGGCGCTCGAATCGCCCGCGCGCTACGCCCATCTCGTTCTCATCTCGCCCGCCGGTCTCCGCGCGTCCGAGTCGGAGTCGAAGGACCTTCTTCGCGAGCCGACCGTCGAGTCCCTGAAGGAGTTTCAGCGGCGCGCGTATTTCCGTCCGCGCTCGCTTTCCGATTCGGAGTGGCGGGCCGCCGTCGAACGCGTGCGCGCGAGCGACACGGGGGAAATTCGCGGCGCCCAGGTACCCGCGGACGACCTCGACGCGAGCCTCGAAAAAATCGCGGTCGACACGTGGCTGATCCGCGGCGATGCGGACGGGATCATCTCCCGCGCCACGATGGAGGTCTACGCGACGAAAATTCCGAAGGCGAAGTTTTTTTCGATCGCGGACTGCGGCCATCTCCCGCAAAAAGAGTGCCCCGACCGGCTCTTTTCCTTGATTCAGCGCGTACTCGCCGTCTCCCATTCCGCCCCGTAGGGTTCGGCATCGCCTTTGCTTTTCTAAGGCGCGTACCCAAACCTAAAACCCTCGTGGTAAGGAAACCTTAATCTATGGCTCAGCAACAAAATCAGAACCAAAACCAAAACCAAAATAAGAATCCCGGTCAAAAGGGCCAAAGCCAAAATCAAAATCAGCAAGGCCAAGGCTCGAATCAAAAATTCGGCAGCGGTTCGAACGATCAAAAAAATCGCAATCTGGGATCGTCCCAAGAGCAAGATCTCGGGACCGATAACGACGTCTCCGAAGAAGAAGACGCCGAAAGCAGCGGCAAGGGCCGCAAGTCTTCGGGCAGCGGCGATAAAATGAATCACTAAGATTCCTGCCGACCACTCCCCGGGCACGACGATCGAAAGGTCGTCGTGCCCTCCCTTTTCCAATCCGGCAAGCGTGCCGTTCGAGAGGACCCCCGATATGCCGACCCGAAAATCCGAAGCCCCCCGACTGGCGAAGGCGACTTCCGATACCCAGCCTCAAATCGCGAAGCATCCCGGAAAAGATGCGATCCTTGCCGGTAAAAACGAAAAGCGCGCGCTGAAAAAACGCGATGCCCGGGTAAAGAGCATCGAGCACGCGAAGCGGCCCACGAGCGCGAAACGCAGCGTGCACTAAACCTAGAAATTTCGGCTGCTTACTTCTCGCGGCGCTTTACGCGCGCGATCGGGCGGCGGGAGAATCCCGTTCGACCTTCGGCCGACCGGGGCGCCGGGGCGCCGCGTTCACCGCGTGAGTCCGGACGCGCCCCTTCGGAGCGCGGGGAGAAGCGGGGCTTACCGTCGGCGCGCGCGAACGCGGGGCGATCGCGCGAATCGCGGCGTGGAGAGGCGGCGCGACTTTCGGCGCCGCGGCCCTTCGCGGGTCCGAAGCGGCTCGGCTTTTGGTCGCCGCCGAACCGGGACATCGGGCGTTTTTCGCCGTCTCCGGAGCGGATACGGGGTCCGTCCGAGCGCCCGGTGGGACGGCCCTCGGAGCGAGCGGCGGGACGGCCCTCGGAGCGAGCGGCGGGACGGGGAGTGCGGCCTTCGGAGCGGTCGGCGGAGAATCGGCCGGCCGCGGTCGAGGTGCGCTTCTTGAACTTCGGCATGTCGATCGAGTCGGAGTACGCTTTCTTCGCGCCCGGCTTCACCGGCGGTGGCAGATCGCCGGTCGCGCGGACGACGATCCGGTCGCCCTTCGTGCCGGAAGTCGCGGCGGGCGCGTCCTTCGACTTCGGCGCCGTTCGCGGCGCGATCTTCGAGAGGCCGCCGGCGGCGCGCGAGGCGAGGCCGATCTTCGGGATGACTTTTCCGTGCTCATCGACGTTCCGCATGCGCTGGTCGCGCGGAAGGATTTCGCGTTCCTTCGTGTGGCGGTGGGTGATCGCCTTCACGCCGAGTTCCGGCTGGGTGAAGAGTGCTTCGAACTTCGTCTTCGGCACGATCCGGAATTTTCCGGGTTCGAGGCCGTGGAGGGTGAGGTGGCCGATGCCGGTGCGGGTGATCTTCTCGACGAGGAATCCCTTCGATTCGAAGTAGGTCTTCACGTCGACGTTCGCCGCGTTCAGGAACACGATTTCGATCTTCGTTTTCTTGTTGAGCTCTTCGTGGATGCGCACGGAGTTCGGCTTGGCGAACTTTTCGCCGACGCGGCCGCCGCGCTCGAGGCGGGTGATCATTTCGGTCGTAATGTGACCCTTGATTTTCACGTGGTAGACGCGCGGGAAGGCGTCGCTCTTTTGGATTTTTTCGGCCATGGCGCCGTCGTTCGTGAGGAGGAGGAGGCCTTCGGAATTGAAGTCGAGGCGTCCGATCGGATTCACGTGGGCCTTCATCTTCGCGAGGAAATCTGAGATCGTCGGGCGACCTTCCGGATCCGACATCATCGAAATCACGCCCTTCGGCTTATTGAACACGACGTAGAAAAGGTCCTCGAGTTTGCGGAGGAGTTTCCCGTCGACCTTGATGTGGTCGGAAAGGAAGTCGGCCTTGTCGCCGATTTTCGCGACGTTCCCGTTCACCGTCACGAGTCCCTGTTCGATGAGTTCTTCCGCTTTTCGTCTGGATGCGATCCCAGCTTGTGCTAGGATTTTCTGGAGCCGTTCAATTGACATAGAGCATCCTTGTAGCATGAGTGCCGAAAAAGACACCTCGAAAAAGGCCTTGGAAGTGACCGAACCGACTTCGCCTTTCGAGAGGTTTCGGGAAAAGGTCCTCCAACCATGGCTCGCCGCGTTACTCTTTTCCCTCGGCGTCGGGATCGTGCTTTACCTCCGGTATCCGGGGAAATTCGACGCCTACTCGTCGAGCGTCCCGCAGGATTTCGGCGTCTACGTGAAAGCGTGGCAGCGCTACATCCAGGGCGAATCCCCGTACGTCGCGAACGAATACCTCTCGTTCAAGTACTCGCCGGGCATGCTCGCCCTCATCGGCATTTTGCCGAAGGCGCCGACCGACGCGTGGTTCCTGTTCAGCACGCTCTGCGTGGCCGCGCTGACCCTTTCGTTCATGATCG
>JAYVXM010000142.1:0-2177 GCA_043785205.1 Bdellovibrionales bacterium | reverse complement strand
CGACCGAACCGATCATGCACTGGCAGCTCTGGACCGGACAGAGCCTCTACGATCTCCGGCACCATCCCAATCAACGCCTCGACGCCGCCACGCGCGCGCGGATGCAGACGGATATCCGCAAAGTCCTTCTCACTTCCGGATTAGCGAATCCGCGCTTCGCCTGCAAGTATCCGTACTTTTCCCTCCACATGCCGATGCTCCAGGAAATTTTTCCCGACGCGAAGTTCGTGCACATCGTGCGGAGTCCGGACGCCGTCGCCCACTCGATGATCAAGCTCTACATGCTGATCGAGCACCAACGCCTCAAGGTCCGGCACCCCACCGTGAAGACACTCATTCCGTATCCGCGTACGCGCTCGCTCGAGGAGCTCGTCCGAACCCACGGACCCGAAAGCGTCGTAACGACCGCGACCATCTGGCGCGAGACGCTCGAGCAGGTCCGCGCGGACCGCCCTAAGCTCACGAACTTTTTCGAGATCCGGTACGAGGATCTCCTTGCGAGCCCGGCGGCGAGCGTAAATCGGCTCCTCGACTTTTGCGAGCTCGAACGCCCCGGCCCAGACGCGGACGCGTTCCACCGGCAGTTCGCCGGCATCGGAAAGCTCCGCCACGAGAATCGGTACCCCGACTCACCCGAGGTTTGGCGAATCGCCGGCGAAATGGCCCGAAGGTATGGGTACGCGGACGGGCGCGCCCCCGAGCCGACTCCGTAAGAAGTCCTCGCGCGTCCGGCCGGCGAGCGCCGCGGGGGAAATGTCGAGGTGGGTCGCGAGCCGTCCGTGCGCCTTGCGCATGAGGAGCGCCCAGATCTGGAAATAATCTAGGCCGCGAAAGATCACCGCTCCGGTCGCCATCAAGCGCTCGCGCGAAGCCTCGAAGAGCGCCGGGAGTTCAGTGAAATGGGCGGCCGGCGCCTCGTGGTGCTGGATATGGTACCCGTCGTTGAAGCAGAGTTCGTTGTAGGGCGTGTCGAGGCAAACGAGGCTATGGGCCGCGGCCTCCGCCGGCCGCGCCGGATCGACGAACGCGTGCTGGACCCAGTTCCCGGAGATCATCCCGAAGCGGACGACGAGGAGCGGGATCGCGAGCACGATCGCCGCGCCGAGCGGGTTCCAAACGAACGCCGCCGCGAGGAGCCCGAAATAAGTGAGTTCGCCGATGAGCACTCGGCGCATCAGCTTGCGGCGGCGTCGCTGGCCGAAGTACCGCGGAAGCGCGAAGGAGGCGGTGAAGAAGAACCGGAGAAAATAATGCGCGAAATCCCGCGCGGAATCCCGACGGTACCCGAGGGTCGACGAGAGATCCGCCTCCCCGTTCTCCTCCACGTGATGCATGCCGACGTGGTGGGCGGAGTAACTTTGGAAAGATTGGCCGAAGAACGGGTTCAGGACGTGGCTCACCCACCCCTCGATCCAGGCGTACCGGTGCGTGAACGTCTTCCGATGCATCAGCTGATGCTGCATGAGCACGAACGGCCCGAGCACGCGCGCGAGCGCGAAGAGGTACGGAATCACGATCCAGGCGCCGAGGCGTCCCGCGTGGGTCGCGAAAAAAACGGCGACGGACGCCGCCGCGAACATCGTCGCGCGCGCGATCGCGCCGAGGAGCGGAACGTCCCGCGAATCCCGGAGGATCGACCGCGCATTCATCCGGCACGCTCCGCGCGGAGGCGCCGACGCCCGAGATCGAACGTCGCGCGCGAGCGCACGATCCGGTCGGAGAGCGAGAGGTCCTTCCGGAAGATGAACTCGAGGAGCACCTTCGTCCAGGAGCGGTGCGAGGTCAGATCCCGATAATGCTCCGGCGCGATTCGGCGGAGCTCCGGCAATCGCGCGCCGGGGATCTGCATGAAGTCGTGGTGCTCGTTATGGTACCCGACGTTGAACGCCACGCGATTCAGGGGGCCGTAGTAGGAATAGGTCTCCTGGCCGTTCTCGAATCCGTAATGTTCGTGGATGAAGTGGGCCGAGACAGGATGGATGCTCATGCCGAAGACCGTCGAAAGCCCGAGGTAGACGAGCGCCATCCATCCGAAGGCGGCCACGATGAGGGCGCTCCAGCCGAGCTGCCAAGCGATGTTGAAGATTTCCCAGCGGTCGAGCGGCTTCATGAACGTGAACGCCCGGCCGGAGTAGAACGCGAAATTGAAGAGCA
Organism: Bdellovibrionales bacterium; assembly: GCA_043785205.1. Lineage (GTDB taxonomy): Bacteria > Bdellovibrionota > UBA1018 > UBA1018 > UBA1018 > JACMQW01. Next base: position 23 of record JAYVXM010000142.1, on the reverse strand, counting down.
CCCAGAAAAACTTCCGAATCCGG
>JAYVXM010000141.1:0-7305 GCA_043785205.1 Bdellovibrionales bacterium | reverse complement strand
CGAGATCTTCCTTCTTGAGCGGATCCGCAGAGACGACCGCGCCGAGTGTGGCGCCTTCACTCTCGAGTCGGACGGCGACGAACGCTTCGGCGATCTCCTCGATCGCGGGACCGCGATTCTTCCGCGCGACCATCGCCAGGAACTGGGCGGTCAGCGGAGAAAATCCCATTTTCGTGCTGATCGCTTCGGCGACCCCGGCTTTGTCCGAGCGGGAAATCACCGGGCTCGTGAGCGCGGTGTAGAGTTCTTTCGATCCGGTCATCGTCGCGGCGAACGCGGAAAGTTCGCTTTCGATCCGGTCGAGATCCGCGGCCTTCAGCCCGGTCTCGGCGGCCGTTTCGAGAAGGGCTTTTGCGTAAGAACGGGAAACGCTCATCGCACGTTCTCCACTTGTTTCGAGAAGTCGCGCTTCATCGCTTCGCGTACGTCGCCGGTCATTTTCGTTTTCAGGATCGTCTCGGTTCGCGCGATGACCTGGTTTGCGAGGTCGACGCGGACCTGGTCCTTGAATTCGACGAGCATCGCCTCCGCGGTCCGCTTCGAGTCAATTACAATCTGGTCGGCGGATCGGCGCGCTTCGGTGAGGATTCGCACTTTCGCGGATTCGGCTTCGCTCCGCACGGACTGGACGAGGTTCGTGATCTCGGCGTCCATCGAGGAGAGGCGCGAGGAATATTCGGCGTACTGGCGCTGGGCGCCGACGAGCTTCGCTTGGGTCTGATCGAGCTCTTCCTTTAGGCTCGTGTGGCGGCCGCGCACGAACGAGACGGTCGGCGTCTTCAATAAGTAGACGAGGATGCCGACGAGGATCGCGAAGTTGATCGCCGGATAAAGCAGGGAGGAGAGAGGTGCGGCTTCTTCCATGATTACCTTTTCGTCAGGAGGTCAGAGATTTGGAGGGCGAGGCCCTCGACATCCGCTTCGAGCGCGCGACGAAGCTGGACCGATTGGTTTTGAATCGCTTCGAGCGAAGCCTGCGTGATCTTCTTCGCCTCGTCGCGCGCGGCGCCGATGATCTTCGCTTCTTCTTGTTTCACTTCGGCGATCACGCGCTCGTGTTCGTTCCGCGCGCGCAAGCGCTCTTCCGCCATACGGGTGCGGAATTCCTCAAGCTTCGCGTTCGCCTGCTTGACGAGCTCTTCGGCTCGCTCGCGATCGGCTACCGTTTTCTGATGGCGCGCTTCGATCAGCTTCAGAAACGGTTTAAAGAAGAGCGATGGGATGACGAGGAACAGCACCACGAAAAGCGCGAACTGAACGTAGAACGTTTGGTCGATGCCAAGCTGAGCGATAATCCCGGCCACTGAAGTCTCCAAATGCGGAATAAGAGTGCGAAATCGTTGCTAACATGCTGATTTCCGGACGGTCAAGGAAATCCAAAACTCGCACATGCGTGATCAAATCGTGCGAAAATCGCGCTCCTCATCCGGAGTAAATTCGCCGGTTAGGCTCGGGGCCCGGGAGCGATCGCCGAGTTGATCATCTTGCTCGAGCCTTCGAAAATCACGCCTTCGTCGACCTGAAGACTCGGCGTGACAATACTTCCGCGAAAAACCGCCGGCGAGTGAATCTCAACGCGGTGCCGCGCCTTGATGTTCGCGTGCACTTCCCCGCTGATGATCACGATCCCGGCGTCGATCTCCCCATTCACCTTCGCGCCTTCACCGATAATAAGGGTGTCGGGCGTGAAAATCTGACCTTTGAAGCTCCCGCCGATCCGCAGCGTTCCTTGGAACGTCAGCTTTCCGTCGAACTCCGATCCGGCGTCGAGGACGCCGGTGACGGCGGAAAGGGTCGCGGGGGTCGAGAGCGAGGTTTTCTTTTGGAGCATTACCGGGAGTTTTGCATGACCGCGATCAAGCGTTCAAGCTCCTCGCGCGAAGAATAGTGAAGGACCATCTTCCCGCGCCGCTCGGTCCCCTTCACTTCCGCCCGCATTCCGACGGAGCGCGTGATCTCGAGGGCGAGATTTTTCAGCCGGGTTTGGATCGGCGTAAGATCTTTCGCCGGGATCGGCGTTTCGTTTCCCGTGGAACTCGCCCGGTGGGTCATTTCTTGGATGAGCGCTTCGGTCGCGCGGACAGAAAGCTTACCCTCGATGATCGCCTTGCGAGCGAGGAGGCGCTGATCCTGGTCCTCGAGCGAAAGAAGAGCCTTTCCGTGACCGAAAGAAAGGACGTTTTTTTTCAAGTCGTCGATGATCGCCTCAGGCAGCCGAAGGAGGCGCACAAAATTCGCGACGGTCGAACGCTCTTTCCCGACGCGTTCGGCGGTCTCGTCTTGGGTGAGATTGAAATCCTGCATGAGCTGAAGGTACGCGAGCGCTTCGTCGACGCAGTTCAGGTTTTCACGCTGGATATTTTCGACCAGCGCGATCTCGAGCGCTTCGCGATCAGTGGCTTTACGGATGACGATCGGAACCTGCTTTAAGCCCGCGAGCTTCGCGGCGCGCAGACGGCGTTCGCCCGCGATCAGTTGATACCCATATGGACCTTTGCGTACGACGAGCGGCTGGATGACGCCGTTCGCAAGAATCGAATGGGAAAGTTCCTTCAGTTCGCCGTCCGCGAACTCGCGGCGAGGCTGGTACGGGTTCGCGACGATATCTTCGATATTCGCGAAGGAAAGTCCCGGAATCCGGGTCGCGTTTCCGATTTCGCTCGGCGCGGGAATCGCGGGACCGGCGGCGATCGCGCCCGTTCCGGAAGTCATGGCCGGGGTCGGCGCGGGCGGAGTCACGGGAAGGAGGGAGGCGAGACCTTTACCGAGAACGGGGCGAGAGTGCGTCTTGGGATTCATGATATTTCCTTTTTAAAGCTCGGCCGCGGCGAGGGGGGCGGCGCCCGGAAACGGCGGCGGGGTCGCGGCGGTTTGAAGTCCGGGTCCGACTTTCGCGGCGACGACGTGTTCCTTCATTTCGATTTCTTGGTTCCGCGCGAGGAATTCGTTCGCGAGACTCAAATAGGCCGAACAGCCCTTCGAGTTCGGATCGTAGAGGACGATCGGCTTGCCGAAACTCGAGCACTCGGCGAGGCGTACGTTCCGCGGAATGACGGCGGTGTAGACTTGGTCGGTGAAATGTTTACGCACCTCGTCAACAACCTGGTTCGAGAGGTTGGTTTTCGCGTCGAACATCGTGAGGAGAATCCCTTCCTCTTTCAAATTCGGATTCGTGCTCTGGCGAATCAGGCCGATCGTGTTGATCAGTTGCGAGAGGCCCTCGAGCGCGAAATATTCGCACTGGAGCGGAACGAGATAGGTGTCGGCGGCCGTGAGCGCGTTCACTGTGAGGAGTCCGAGCGAAGGTGGGCAGTCGATGAGGATATAGTCGTACTGGTTTTTAAGCTCCGCAATCGCGGTCTTGAGCTTCGATTCGCGGGCGAAGGCGGTGACGAGTTCGATTTCGGCGCCGGTGAGTTCGGAGTTCGCGGGCGAGATAAAAAGGCCGTCGACTTCCGTCGGGCGGATCGTTTCGGAAAGTTTCACTTCGCCGATGAGGGCGTTGTAGATCGTCGGGCCGCTTGCGGCGGTTTGGCGATCGATGCCCAGCGCAGAGGACGCATTCCCCTGAGGGTCAAAATCCAGGACCAGGATCTTTCGATCGGCGAGGGCAAGCGAGGCCGCGAGATTAACCGTCGTGGTCGTCTTGCCGACGCCCCCTTTTTGATTAATAAGCGCGATCGTTTTACCGGGATGAGCGATTTTCGCCGTCTTTTCCATGAAATCTGACTCCTGGGGCATGCGTCCTTGCGTCTGGGTGGTCTGAAGCATCGTTTTCTTCCACCTTACAATGTGGTTGTGGATGGAGTGGATAGTCACCCTTCCGTAGGGTTAGGCTCGCGCGGACCGTCCGAAATACTTGCTTACTCTTCTAGAGTAGAGATTCATTTCGGGTTCCTCAAGAGATATTCAGACGCTTAACCAGAAAATTTTTGGAACTTTGCGCGCTCGCCGCGCAAGTACCGTAGAGATGTTCCACGTGGAACAGACTTCTTCCCTTTTCCCCTGGATCAGACGGAAAGTTCCACGTGGAACACGTCTCGCGCTTATTTCCGGCGAAGGCTGACAATTTTCAGTTTTTTTTCGGACATACCCGATACGTACTCATACGTTTTATCGAGGATAAGGCGGCCTTTATGGGGTGAACGCTCGAACTCGGCCCATTCCTCGTCCCACTTAGGACCCTTGAGGAGAATTAAAGTGTTCCACGTGGAACGTGTCCGAAACCATCCGTAAATGCGGGAGACCGGCCCTACAGCGCGCGCGACTAACGTCGAAACGGGATGAGTATCCAGAATTTCTTCGCCCCGCACGGAAGTCGCGCTCACGCCCTCTAAAGTAAAAAGCTCGATCATGCGCTGCATAAAATCAGCCTTTTTTCCCTCAGAATCCGACGAAATCCAGGTCACGGCTCCTTTTGGAGTATAAATGAGCGCGTGGAGGATGCCCGGAACCCCCATTCCGGCGCCGAGATCGAGCGCGGGGAGTTCGAGGAGACCGGATCGTTCGAGGTGAACGACGTCGAGGACGTGACCTTCGTAAAAATCCTTCGGCGAAAGCTGGCGCGTAAGGTTTTGGATCGCGTTTTCTTTTAAAACTTCCTCGCGAAACGCGACGAGTCTCGCGATCTGGGTCTCGTTCAGGGAGGACCCGAGATTTTCTTCGAGTAGTCGGCGGAATTCGGGCGAATCAGACACGGGCGTTCCCCATTTTCAGGTAAATCAAAAGGTTCGCGACCGCCGCCGGAGTTACACCCTGAAGACGACTCGCCTGCCCGATCGTTTCGGGTCGCGTTTCCTTCAGTCGCTGGGAAATCTCGGTCGAAAGCCCCGGCACGTGGTCGTAGCCGAGACTCGTCGGGATCGCGAGGTTTTCGTTTTTACGAACCCCTTCGAGGAGATCGAGGTCGCGCTGAATATAGCCGGCGTACTTCACCTGGATTTCGACTTGCTCGACGACTTCTTCGGGGATCGCGCCGAGGTCGAGTCGATCCTCGTTCGGAATCTCGGTGAGTAAATCGATCTTTACTTCGGGACGGCGTAAAAAGGCAGAAAACGACGTCTTATCCTTCAATATCGTAAGCCCACGTTCGGCGACCCACGCGTTCGTCGCTTCGTTCGGATAGAGCGCGCGCGATTCGACTTCGCCGAGAAGCTTCGCGACGGCGTCGCGTTTTTTCGCGAACGTCCCATAATCCGTTTCGCCGAGAACGCCGATCCGATAACCCATTTCCGAAAGGCGGAGATCGGCGTTGTCCTCGCGAAGGTGGAGACGATGTTCCGCGCGCGAGGTGAACATTCGGTACGGTTCGTCCGAACCTTTCAGAATGAGATCGTCGATTAGGACGCCGAGGTAACCGTCGTGGCGCGAAAGCACGAAGCGCGACTCCTCCTTCACGTACCGCGCGGCGCCGATTCCGGCGATCAGTCCCTGGGCGCCGGCCTCTTCGTAACCGGACGTCCCGTTCACCTGACCCGCGAAAAAGAGGCCGTCGACGTCTTTCGCTTCGAGCGTCGCGCGAAGCATCCGGGCGTCGATCGCGTCGTACTCGACCGCGTATCCGTGCTTCAGAAACGTCGCGTTCTCGAGGCCGGCAATCGAGTGGATGAATTTTTCTTGGACGTCGCGCGGGAGCGAGGTCGACATTCCGTTTACGTAAACTTCGGGAACCGAGAGACCCTCGGGCTCGAGAAAGATCTGGTGGCGGTCCTTTTCATTAAACCGTTTCACTTTATCTTCGATTGAAGGGCAGTACCGAGGGCCTATTCCCTTAATGACACCGGTGAAAATCGGAGATAAATCGAAATTTTCTTCAATAATATCGTGTGTTTGAACGTTTGTATAAGTAATAAAGCAATTCAATTGAGGAAGCTCGGGAAACCGCGCCCCTCTATAATAGAACGAAAACGGGACCGGCTTCGCGTCGCCCGGCTGGGATTCCGTTTTCGACCAGTCGATCGAATCACGATCGAGCCGCGGCGGGGTTCCGGTTTTCAGGCGCCTCAGGCGGAAACCCAGTTCTTCGATCGAGCGGCTCAACGTTTTCGCGGCTTCATCTCCGACTCGTCCGCCTTCCGTTTGTTCAAAGCCGGTGTGCATGACCGCGCGGAGAAAAGTTCCGGAGGTGACGACGACCGCGTTCGCCGTGATGCGGCTTCCGTCGCGAAGTTTCACGCCGGTGATTCTCGGGCGGCCGAAGAGAAACTCCCAGGTGAGGTCCGCGACCTCGATTCCGAGGACGGTGAGGCCCGGGATCGATTCGATCGTCTCGCGCATCTTGGCGGCGTAGAGCGGTTTATCGCATTGGGCGCGGGAGGATCTTACGGCCGGGCCTTTGGAGGTGTTCAGCCTTCGGTACTGAATGGCGCATTTGTCCGTTTGTCGGCCCATGATTCCGCCGAGGGCGTCGATTTCCTTGATCAGCTGGCCCTTCGCGAGTCCACCCATGGCCGGGTTGCAGGAGAGGAATCCGATCCGTTCGGGGTTTAGGGTCACGAGCGCGGTTCGGCAGCCGATTCGCGCGGAGGCGTGCGCCGCTTCGGTGCCGGCGTGGCCGCCGCCGATGACTAGGACTTCGAAGTCGAACGGATGCATGGGGTGTCGGATACCCTAACTCGGGGCGTATAGGAATGAGGGAATATTGGGGAGGACGTCCAGCCCGTAATGGCGCGTCGCGCTGAATCGTTTCACGATTCCCCGCTCGCACAAGTTCGATCCCCTTCGCGGGGCGTTTCTTTGGGGGATTTGGAGCGGACGAAGGGGATCGAACCCTCGACCTCAAGCTTGGGAAGCTCGCACTCTACCAACTGAGCTACGTCCGCTCATCCCCTGTAGACAGTGACGATTATCGCCCCCAGACTGAAAAGACAATGGATCTCCTTTCGGTAAAAAACCCCGCCACGGGGGAACTCCTTCGAGAACTTCCCCTCACGCCTCAGGCCGAACTTCGTTCGATTTTCGAGCGGGCGGCTACGATCCAGAAACTTTGGGTGCTCGTTCCGGTGAAGAAGCGCGTCGAAGCGATCGTCAACCTCCGCGAAACGTTCATCAACCACATCGACGACCTCTCCGAACTCATCTCAGCCGAAAACGGGAAGCCGCGCTTCGAAGCGATGGTGAACGAGATTTTCGCCGCGATCGAACTTTGCACCTACTTCGCGAGAAACGGAGAGTCGCTTCTCCGGAACTCGAAGATCCCGATGGGGCTCATGAAGCACCGGGCGAGCTATCTCAACTACTGGCCGCTCGGCGTGATCGCGGTCATCACGCCTTGGAACTATCCCTTCCTCCTCCCGATGGGCGAAC
>JAYVXM010000140.1:0-2180 GCA_043785205.1 Bdellovibrionales bacterium | reverse complement strand
TCGCCGGCATGAGCTGCATCAGCCCGATCGCGCCGGCCGAACTTACGGCGTCGGCCCGGAAGGTCGATTCGACCTGGATCACGGAAAGGACGAACGCCGGATCCATCCGGTTCGCGATGCAGAGCCGGTAGAGGTGGGCCGCGAGGCGCCGCGGAAGGTCGTGTTCGAGCGAGACGCCGAGGAGGCGATCCGCGAAGATGTGGGCGAGCGTCGACTCGGTCACCGACGCATAGGCGCCCCCCCGGTAAAACCGGAAGGTCGGATAGATCATCGAATCCCCGACGCGGGTTTCCGCGGATAACCCGAACGGAGCGACCGTCGAGATTCCGAGACTGAGGGCGAAGAGGATCGCGCCCCAAAGACACGTCAGGCGTACTACTTTCATTTGCGTGCCTCGCCGTTAACGGGCGCCCAGCCTGCCTGTCAAAGTGAAAACGCGGCGCATCCGGAGTGAAACGCTCGGGCGCTCCGGGCTTAAAAGTCGGTCGCCGCGCCTTCGAGTTCAGCGGTCATGTGATAGGCGTCCTCACCGTTCGAGTAAAAAGCCTTGCGATACTGAGTGATGAGGAAGCCCGCCCGGTGGTAAAGGCTGATTGCCGCGGAATTAGATTTCCGGACATCGAGGATCAGGCGCTTCGCCGAATTTCGAACGGCTTCGCGCGTGACGCTTTGCAGGATAAACTTAGCCAGTCCGATTCCGCGATACGGAAGGTCAATCGCAATATTTAAGATTTCCACTGAATCGCCCATCGACCAAAACGTCACATACCCGAAGAGATGGGTATCGGTCTCGTCGTCGGTGAGAACCCAGGTCGTTGAGTACGGTTTCTGAAACTCCCCTTCGAAATTCGCTTTCGTCCACGGCGCGGCGTGGACGCGTGCTTCGATCGCGAGAATGGCCTCGAGGTCGTCGGAAGTCGCCGGACGGAGCGAACGGGAGTCGGACATGGCCTCCGACTCCTCTCACACTTAATTCTGAACCGCTAAGCCGTTTATCGTCTCCGCGACCTTCGACGGGGGAAACGCGATCTTAATCGCCGCCGCGTTTTCGGTGAAGAGCGCCGCCGCTTTCGACGGCTCTCCGAGGTAGACCGGATTCAACTCGTCCGTTGCCGGATTTCGCGCGAGCAGCGCCGGATCCGCCTCTACGGAAAGAAAAACCCCGGCAATCCATTCCGTCCGATACCGGGCGCAGGCCGGATCGGTCGGTACGCCCGTCGGGCGGAAGGTCGTCCCTGCGGCGGGATGGACAAGCGCCCCGGGTAAAACAGGATCTCCAGAAATCAGCGGAAATCCTGGACGTAGTCCGAGCCGAATCGTGAACGTCGCCGACTCTCCCGGATGAATCTCGGAGGGTCTCGGCGCATCGGACGCCGCGAGCGAAACGTCTTCGCGGCCGCCCGAATCGAAAACGAGGCTCGCGCCCCGGATTTCAAACTCGGAACGATACTCCGTGAGGAGCTCGTCGGGATTTGGACGCGTCTCCGCCTCGAGAAAGTCCGAACATCCCGGCCGGCTCCGCGGCCAGACGCTCCAGTAGACCTGGGAAAGGGTGACACCCGCGACCCGCTCCGGGACCCGGACCGACGGATAGAGTTCTCGTGAGACGCTCCCCACGTTCGTTACCCGAAAAAGCCCGAGATCGAGCTCCCCGTTCTCGGAATAGGCCCGTCCGAGGTTCGTCGGCTCGTCGGCCAGAACCCCGCTCCGGCCAAAATTCCGGACCCACTCCACCCGCAGTCCCACTTGTTCGGGCACTCGCGTATCCTTCAGGGCGAACTTGACCGCCTCGGATTGACACCCCGCGAGCAGTACGACCGAAATCCAAACTCCGTTTAAACCCCCATTTTTCCGCATCCCGAACCTCGCTTTCTTCGACGAGGGGCGAAGCAATTCGCCGGCCAAATCGGTCCGGACTGGAAAAAGGCGCCCCGTTTCAGTAACTTTAGAGGGTTATGAACCCAAATTCCGCCGTCGCTGATTTCGTCGAACCCCAAATCACTTCCAAGGTCGAGCGCATGCGCCATTCCGCCGCGCATGTCATGGCCCACGCCGTGAAAAACCTCTATCCCCACGCGAAGTTCGGCATCGGTCCGACCATCGAAAACGGATTCTATTACGATATGGATCTCGGCGAGGTGAAGCTCGTCCCGGAGGACCTCGAGAAGATCGAGGCCGAG
>JAYVXM010000139.1:0-2184 GCA_043785205.1 Bdellovibrionales bacterium | reverse complement strand
CGAGTTCGCCGATCGAGCGTCACGAATCCTGGGCCAAGTCGACGAGGAGCTCGATGTCGCCGGTTCGAATGATATCTATTTCAACATGCGCTGCGAGGAATCGACGCTCTTTTTTCATCTTCAGCGCCGCGCGATTAGCAGCCGAAACGGGCTCCTTCTCGTGCGACTGCCAACCGATATCTATGAAATTCAACGCCGGGCCCAGCTTCGCTACCGCTCGAACGGCGGTGACGGTTTTCGGATCGAATCCGAAGTTTTCGCGCTCTGGCTCGAGGACATTTCGATTCTGGACGTCAGTTCGGGTGGAATCGGGCTCCTAGTTAAGTTTCCGACCGACACCGAAGCGAACCGCTTCAAATTGGAATCCGAGGCGCGGATCCACTTTCACCTCGATCTGAAGGTCTTCTCATTCCTCGCCGAAGGAGAGGTTCGTTACCTCCGCCGCGCGACCGACGACGAAACCGGCCAACCCGTCGTCCGGGTTGGCCTCCGGTTCGTGGGGCTACCCCAGGAGACCGTCGAAGCGATCCAGATGCTCGTCCTGGAACGGAGCTACGTCCGCCTCCGCGAGATGTTCGCCGACTAGGAAAAAATTACCTCCGGCCGGCGCCGTCCGTGAATGGCATAATCGAAGGATGCTCGTCGCAGTTCACCCTTTTTCGGCGCTCGCGCGCCGGAACTCGCGAAGGATCCTCCGTGACCCTGCTGTTCACCTATAAAGAGAAGATCAAAAAGCTCTCGGCCCGCGTCGTAGAAGCTCAGCGCCCGATCCGCATTCTCGATTCGGTGAAACTCCCCCCGCACGTGACCTCCGAGCTCCGCAAATCGAACTTCAAGGACCTTCCGAAACTTCTCCCCGAGCATTACGAAAAACATAATCCGATCGGCTTCGATCCCGATGCGAAACAGACTGAACTTCGAGAAATCATCGCCGATATCGAAAGCCAACTTGGCAAAGAGGACGAAATCGGAAAGCTCCTTATCGGCATGGCGGAGCAATACCTCACCGTGATCGACCTTCTCCGGAATCGGGGCCGTAAGGAGTTCTGGGACTATAGTCGACGGCTATACGGAAGCCCGCGAGACCATATCTATAACGACACGAACACGATCAGCGATCTCGGCCGAATGATGTATTCGATCCTCACGAATATCACGGCGTTCGATTTACCCGAGCCGCCGAAAGAAGACCTGACCGCCGAGAACGTGGTCGACGAGCTCAATCGCCGATTTCAAGTCTATTTTCCTGACGGGTCCGTCAGCGCGAAACTTTCCGACGGGATCATCGCGGACGCGTCCGCCGGCGGTGACACGGTAAAGATCCGTTCGGACTCGATGTTTTCCACCCGGGATATCGACATCCTTGAAGTTCACGAGGGCTGGGTTCATGTCGGGACGACTCAGAACGGAAATCAGCAACATATCGCGAAGTGGCTTTCGAAGGGTCCACCGCGATGCGCTTCCACTCAGGAAGGCCTCGCCGTGATCATGGAGATCTTCAGCTTCCGCTCCTATCCGAAGCGCGCGAAGAAGATCAACGACCGGATCATCGCGATCGAAAAGGCCGAAGAGGGTGCCAACGTTCTCGATCTGATCGAGTATTTCCGGACGGAGGGTTATTCCGAGGAGGATTGCCTTCAGTCCGCGAAGCGTATTTGTCGGGGCGGAACCCTGACCGGCGGCGCGCCGTTCACGAAGGACATCTCCTACTGCAAAGGTTTCATCGAGAACTACAATTTCATGCGTTCGGCGATCCGGGCGGGAAAGCCGAAGCTTCTGCCGTTCCTCTTTGTCGGTAAGGTTCACGTCGACGACGTGCCGCTTCTCTACCAGAAGTACGAAGAGGGGATTATCGACGCCCCAAAATACCTGCCTCCTTTATTCAGGGATCTCAGCGGGCTCTCCGTTTGGATGAGTTTTTCGAACTTCCTGAACGTGGTGAACTTAAAGAAAGTGCAGGAGCATTACGATCGGTTGTTCAATTCCCATCTCTAGGGTTACACTCGGGGTAACGCAGTCTTGACCCGGAGAAAAACATGAATCGTTTCGTCAAAATTTTGGCGGTTGGAATTCTGGCCCCACTAGCGTCCTTCTCGGCTTCGGCCATCGACGTCGCGAAAGTAAACGGAAAAGTCATCACGGATAACGACGTGAAAGCCTCGCTCGCCGGATTCAACGAGGGTC
>JAYVXM010000138.1:0-7355 GCA_043785205.1 Bdellovibrionales bacterium | reverse complement strand
CGCCCCCAAAGACCGTTTTCGTTTCCTGCGCCGAGCGCTTTCCACTGCGTGGATCACAGCCGCATTAACTGCTTACTTGCTTTTTCCTTCGCTGGACGACGGGAATTGGTCCCGGGCCGCCGTGATCGTCCAAGCCTTTGCCGCCTTATTTTTCTTATTTCTGCTCGCCCTTTCGTTTTACACGGCCGTCGACGGGTCATTGCGCACTCGCATGCTTGTCCTGTTGCTTCGTTCAGATCGTGGCGTAAACACACGCGTCGGAATCATGGAAGCCTATGGCCTTTCGACGCTCGCGGAGAGGCGAATCGCCAAGATGCGAATCGGAGGCATGCTCGCGTCGCGGGGGCCTGGCGATGTTCTGACACCCAAGGGGCGCGCAATGTCGGCGGTGTTCGCCGCGGTTAAGCGATTTCTGCGCCTCGGGGCCGGGGGATAGGGCGCGCGTGAAGAACACTCCTGCCGCCACGAATCGCCCATGGGTGGCCACCGCGGTGGCGGGGTCGGCGTTCATATCTTGGGCATCGATTGAAATCTATCGGTGTTTGAATCACGGCATGTGGCGAGACGAGGTTAACCCGTGGCTCTACGGGCTTTACAGCGCGAGCCCGATCGACCTTTACGTCAACTGCCGCTCAGAGTCCCATCCCATGGCGTGGTTTCTTTTGAGCTGGGTCGTCGCTCAGCTCACGAAAGAGGCGATTGGGATTCAAATCCTGAACCTGATTTGCATGATTGCCGGAATGGGCCTGATTTTTTTTAAATCGCGGTTCACGCTTCTCGAAAAAATTCTCTTGAGCCTGTCCTACCTGCTGTTCTTCGAATATGGCGTGATCTCGCGGTGTTACTCGCTCGCGTTTCTCGCGATCGCGCTTTTCAGCTGCGCTCGAAAAGCGTGGTGGAAATACCTATGGCTGGGGCTCCTGGCGAACACCTCCTTTTACGGGTGGATCATCGCGCTACCGCTTGCCGCCGAACTTCTTTTGAGCGAATGGAGAGGGCGCCGCCTCTTGGAGAGTATCCGAGACTTCGGCCTGTATGCGCTCTTCGCGCTGGTCGGGGTCGTGTCGGTGATCCCCACATCGGATAAGCATTATGGAGCGGACTGGTTTTTCGGGTGGGATTCGGCTCGTCTAGGGTCGGTCCTCCAGGTCTTCGATTTGACCTTTTTCCCGGTAACGCTACCTCGCCTTCAGGACTCGCTGAAAGAGTACCTCGGGAAGCTTTTTTCCGGGTATTGGCCCCCCCAATTTTATTCGCTCTCCGCCGGCGGGTTGATTGCCGTGGCGGTGCTGATCCTGGTTCTGCTGGGTTTTTTACTCTGGCCGAACCTTAAGAAAATTGCGGTCATTTATTCCGGCACTTTGGGCGTCCTGGCTTTTTCATATTGCGTGCACTTTTCGTACATCCGCCATAGCGGTCACCTCTTTCTGCTTTTGCTTGCTTGTGTTTGGTCAACGGGGAGGCTGGGCGGGGTCGGAAGAAAGATTTGGATCGGGATCCTATTGGTTTCGGCCTTCGGCGGAGTGCAGAGCCTATTTGAACCGATCCGTTCGCAGCCCTTCTCGCAGGCGCGAAATGCGGGCGCCTTTCTTCTGGAGCAGCACCTCACGGATTACCCGATCTTGGGCGCCGCCGACTACGTCGCCATGCCGGTCGTGGGATACGCAAAAGTTCCGATTTTTATGCCGAGTTATGGTCGTTATGTAACCTTCATGGTCGATAGTTTGGAGAGAAACGTCGCGATGTCGAAGGAGGAATTATCGGAATCCATCGAGAAATTCGTGGCGAGCAACTTGCCCCGACCAACCGTGTTACTCCTAAACGAACCGATTGAAAGCATAGTGTCCTCTCCGAAATTTAAACCGCAGTTCCTTGCCTCATTCACGGGCTCGTACGTCGGCGAGGACTATTTCATCTATCTAGCAAACTAGGTTACGCCAATCACGTGACGGGTGACTTTTCTTTGAGCCGGGACGCGCCCGCACCTTTATACTGCTATCATTTGTACTATGGCGACGACCGCATCATCACCGGCCGATTCGGGCGTAGTCTCGGCGGGAGGGTATCTTCCTGGTCTGACCGGACTTCGGTTCATCGCGGCTTTCGTGGTTCTCGTGGGGCATATCGGGCAATTCAAGATCTGGTACGGCATCGGTGAGCTGACCCCGTTTGTCATGGGCGCTCCGGGGCAAGGCCTTTGGTTCTTTTTCGTGCTCAGCGGTTTTCTGATTACCTATCTGCTTTTTAATGAGCAAAAAAAAACATCGACCCTATCCATCGGAAAGTTTTACGTTAGACGAATTCTCAGGATTTGGCCGCTCTACTATCTGATGGTCTTCCTGAGTCTCATCGTCTTCCCTTCGCTAGGACTTACAGTCGAGTCGCACTTTTCGATTGGTTGGCCGGAATTTTGGCCGCGACTGCTGCTTTTCCTCTGCTTTCTGCCGCAAGTCGCGCGGGCCTACCCCGAGGTTATTGGCAGTAGCCACCTTTGGTCGATCGGCACCGAAGAAGCGTTCTACCTGTTTTGGCCGTTGATGGTGAAGATGACCAAGCGTTTTTCCATTCTTGCGATCCTTTTCATTTCTTTGCTGACGTTCCTGTTCTCGTATTTTTATTCGGAGGTATTTTCGGGCATTTTCGGAACGGCGCCTCTCCAAGCATTCCAGCAGCTCGCCCTCGGAAATTTCCAATACATGTGCATGGGGGCCGTCGGCGCATGGTTCGCCTGCTATAAGCCGCATTGGTGCAGGATTTTATTTCGCCCCGAGGTCCAAGGCGCCACCTATTATTTCGTGATTCGAAACCTGTCTACTGCGGCCTATTACGGCGTTTACTCCGAGTTCGTTTATGGAATTTCTTACGTCGTGGTGATCATGAACGTCGCATTGAACCCGAGAACGTTCTTCAAGTTCGAGAACAGAGTGTTGAAGTTTTTCGGAGATTGCTCCTATGGAATTTACGTTTATCAGTTTCTCTGCATATTAATGGTGATCAAGGGTCTCGAACAGTTTCAGCTACTTGGTCCGAGTATGCTGAGCGACGTTCTTCTTTTCGGTGGTTCGATCACACTGACGTTCGGGATTTCCGCCGTATCCTATCTTTACTTCGAGAAGCGTTTCTTGGACCTGAGGCGAAAATTCATCCCGCACTAGCCCCGAATCATCAAAGATACACGCTGGGCGAGGTCCATCGCCCCGGTCAGCCCGGGAGATTCGATTCCGACGAGATTGATGAGGGCGGGAGCATCCTCGCTGAGTACGAAGTCTTTTTCGGCCGTTTCGTGAGGAGCGCGCAATTTCGGGCGAATCCCGCATGAATCGTACTGCAGATCTGTCTCGCGCAGGCCCGGAATGAATCGCTTCGCAGATCGAAGAAAAAGATCGCGTTTCGCCTCCAGGTCGCTCGGAGGCGAGAAGTCGTTCTTCGACTCCACGTAAACGGCATCCGGCCCCAGGCGATGGGAACCATCGAGACCCAGCGTGAGATGGATGCCGAGACCGGGCGAATTTTTTTTCTTCACGGGATAGATTAAGGTATCGATTCCCGGAAGCGGAGGAATACGAAAATATTCCCCCCGACACGGATATATTCGGTACTTCTCTACTTTCGCGAGGCGCGCGATTTCATCGGAATGCAGCCCCGCGACGTTAACTATCCAATCCGCGTCGATCGGGCCTCGAACGGTCAGGAGGCGATAGCCTCCGCCGGAAAGAGCTTCGATCCCCGTCACCGCACAATCCGTGAGGAAAGTGGCGCCATTTTCCTCGGCATTCATTCGCAACGATCGGCATAGTTCAGCCGGGTCCACGATGCCGGTGTCCGGTGAAAAGAGACCGATCTCGGCGCGGATTCCCGGAAGCGCGTTGCGGATCTCCGCGATCGTACCGCGGCGAACGCGAGCGCCGGATTTTTCCGCGTTTTTTTGAAGCGCTTCAAGTTCCGACTCCTCGGTCGCGTCCCCGATGATCCATTTACCGGTGCGACGAAAGTTGACGCCGGTGCGTGCGCACCATTCATAAAGCCGCTCGCGACCGCGATTGCAGCTTTCGGCTTTCAACGATCCGGGAGGATAATAAATTCCGCCGTGAACGACGCCGCTATTGCGACTAGTGACGCCTTCGGCGATACGAGGTCCCTGCTCGAGCACCCAGGGATTCCGTCCGCGGGCGGCAAGTTCCTTCGCGACCGCGCAGCCGACGACTCCGGCGCCGACGATCGCGACCGAGCAGCGTTCGGAGCTCAAAGATTCTCCGTCATTTAAGGTCGAGTTCCTGCATTCTCTTGATGTTGAAGTATCGGGCGCCCGAGAGCGAATCGGGAATCAGGCCCTGGGCGAAAGCCCGCTTCAGATCGCTTACGGCCTCGCTGATGGTATGCTTTGGTTTAAAACCGAGCTCTCGCGTGATCTTGGCCGATGACACGTGGTAAGAGCGGTTATCGTCGGTCGGGACGGTTTTGATCTTCACGCTTTCACCGATTTCGCTTCTTACCATCTCGGCGATTTCCGTCACCGTAAAATTCTCATATCCCGCGTTGAAAATCTTGCGGTGGATCTTCTCATGCGGGTAACGGAGCGAATTAACGTACAAGTCGGACATGTCCTCGATGTGGATGTTCGGGCGCTTCTGTCCTCCGCCGAGGACGGTGATCTCGTGCTTATTCACCGCATGGTTCGTGAGGATGTTGACCGTCAGATCGAGCCGAAGGCGGGGCGAATATCCGCAGACCGTGGCCGGACGAAGGATCAGAGCCGTGAACTCGTCTTTAACGGTTTTCAAAAGATGATCTTCGCAGAGCGCCTTGTACTTCGAGTAATCGGTTAGAGGCTCGAGCGCGAGTTCCTCGGTAACTTCCGGCTCGTTCTTGATTCCGTACACGCTCGAGCTCGAGGCGTAGATAAAGCGTTTGATCTTATGCTTGAGCGAGAGATCCACTAGCGTAACGAACGCGTCGAAGTTAATCGATTTTCCGAGGGCCGGGTTGAGCTCGTAGCTGGGATCGTTCGAGATGCACGCGAGATGAATGACGGCATCGACGCCCTCCATCGCGCGGTCCACCGCCGCTCGGTCACGCAGATCGGCCTTAATCTCGGTAAGACCCGGATCTCCCCTAACCTCTTTCAGCACGTCGTCTCCATAGATATACAGATCGACCACTTTCACTCGAAATCCCGCCCGGAGAAGTTTCGGAACGGTCACCGCTCCCACATATCCGGCGCCGCCGGTCACGAGTACGGTCTTGATGCCCTGATTTTCCATAATTTCAATCCTTACTCATTACTTCAGATACTTAAACCAAGTGCTGGTCGCCTCGCGGATACTTTCCGGAGTCCATACGGGCGCCTCGCGCCAGTACTCGATATGCTCGAGGATGAGCTTCACGCCCTCTTCAATCCGAACTCGAGGTTCCCAATTGAGCATATTGCGGATTTTTCCGATGTCCGCGAAGGTACAGTCCGGTTCGCCGGGCCGTTTCGGGATATGCGTCGCCGAGCCGCCGAGGAGTTCGAGGATGCGGTTTACGCTAATGTGATCGCCGCTTCCGACGTTGAAAACTTCTCCCGAGACCGTCGAATTCGCGGCCGTGAAGATGGCGTCGGCGACGTCCGTGACGTAGGTAAAATCGCGGGTCTGACTCCCGTCACCCACCACCGTGTACGGTTTTCCGTGCAGTTTTTGCGATAAGAATACCCCGAACATGGCGCCATAGGTTCCCGACGTACGACTGCGTGGTCCGTAAACGTTAAAAAAACGCAGCGACACGACCGGTAAGCCGTAGATCTCTCCCCAATGAAGCACGCATTCCTCTCCGAGCCGTTTCGTTAGTGCGTAAGGGTAGCGGGGCTGAATCGGGGCCGTTTCGGGGGTGGGATAGCGATCCGGAATTCCGTAGCAGGACGACGAGGCGGCGTATACGAACCGCTTCACACCGGATTCGCGCGCGAGCTCTAGCACCTGAACTGTCCCGCTGACATTCGCGTGATGGTAATCATTCGGTCGCTCGATCGAAGGAACGATGTCCGCGAGCGCGGCAAGGTGAAATACCCAATCTGCGCCCCGATAGGCCAGCCGAGTCGCATCGCGCTCGTTAATATCCGCCTGGAGTAGCTTAAACTTTGGATTTTTCGCGTGATGCGCGACATTTTCCGGGCGACCGGTCGAGAAGTTGTCAATGACGACGACCTCCAAACCCTCTTTCAGGAGTCGATCGACCAAATGGCTACCTATGAATCCGGCCCCGCCGGTGACTACCGCTTTCATTTATTACCTCAGGATCGAACTGACGGCTTTCAGGAGCGCTACCTTGGGCACCGCTGATTTATTGCCAAGAATTTTAGCCTTGAGTCCGGCGAACACGTTACCTAGAAACGGCACGATCACTTCCGGGCAGTCGGCTTTGATTAGTAAGGAAGTCATGGCGAAAAATGCATCTCCCGCGCCGATGGGATCGACGACGGAATCATCGAAAGCCGGAGTGTCGTATTCGATGTTCGTGCCGCGCGGGAGAAAAAAAGAACCTTCCGGACCGCGGGTCATGGAGAGTCCCGCGCGGTCTCCGAATTCCTTGTGAATTCGGCGAACGATATCGAGCGGAGGAGTGTATCGATCGTGACAGGCGAGTCTCGCCTCCTTCGTGTCGATGCTGAGGTAAGAGAATCGCTTATGTTTCGTGTAAATATTGAACGCGTAATTCGATGAGTTCGTCTGAACATTCAGCCCGACGAAACAGTGCAGGCCGGAAAGCGCGTCCAGCACCGGCCCTTCAAACAACCCGTGCCCGAAATCGGCGATAATGGCGGCGTCTGCGCGCTTCTCCTGAGTCGCGAGCGCCGCGCAAAACTCCCCCCCTTCCTTGGGGTACTGCGACCACTGGTCGATGCGTATATTCGTGATTTCGAAGATCCGTTGAAGACGCTGCCGTTCGATGAACCGTGTCTTCTGGGGTGTGGGTATTCCGTCGAGTACGCGGGCCACGAGTTCGACGCGAGGGTCGAGCCTCTCGGCTAAAAGAGCCTGGAAGTAGTCCTCGCCACCATGGGTCGTGAGCAGAATGATCTTTTTCGCAAAACTGGCTAGGTGATTCGCGATCGCGAGGCTGCCTCCGGTGTAATTCTCGCGGCTCACGTATTTGGCGGAGATCGAAGGACTTTTGCTTGAGATGTTCTCGGGTTCGCAAAAGACGTAGGTGTCGATGATCGGCTCGCCGACGACGAGCACGGTCTGCTGAGCGATGCGATCGAACACGCGTTCGATCTCGGCCATGCCTCCCGCCCGCTTCACCGCCTCGATCGTCGAGAGCTGTCGTTCGGTTCGCATCAAGAAGAATCGATTGATCAGCTCCGAAGAGCTATG
>JAYVXM010000137.1:0-2196 GCA_043785205.1 Bdellovibrionales bacterium | reverse complement strand
CGAAACGGGAGCCCCGCCTGCTTTTTCCCGCGCGTCGCGAACCATTCCGCGATCGGCGAGTTCACGCACGGTTCGATTCGCACGGACTGCGCCCTCGGACTCCAGGCCGTCGAATACGCCACGCTCCAAAATCTTTTCGGTTCCAATCAATTCGACACGCTCTTCGCTGCGGACGAAATCGTCCTCGCGCCGTGGGAAGTGATCCACCAGTCGAACAGCGCGACCTGGGGTCGGCTCACGAACGCGGACGCGATCGTCGATCCTTCCGCCGTGCGGACCTCCGCGCTCGGCGCGATGGCCTTTCCGGGACTCAGCGGCTATTTCGGAAACGTTTACGGCGAAGCCTACCTCGATACGCCGATCGATCGCGGCGAGAACTACGAGGTCATCTCGATCACCGACGCGGCGGCGGCGGAACTGAAATCCTACGGTGGTTTCGACCACTACAATCGCCAGAACGTACGAATCTTCCAACTCGGTCAGAGCTTGAATCCGAATCTCGAGGCCCTCGCGCTGACCGAACAGGATCCAGGTCGACTGAACGTGAGCGAGCCCGTCCGCGCCGCCTTCCGCGAGCTCCAGACGATTCTTCGGTCGCCCTTTTATCGCGGCTTCCATGTCTGGGTCCATCCGCTCGGACAGCTGACCGCCGGAGAGCATGTCGTTCGCCAACTCAAGCTTAACCCGCGTACGCCGTACGCCTTCACGCTCTACCCGAGCCGCGTGAACCGCGGTTTCTTTACCCGGTACGTGAACACGCTCCTCGCGAGCTGCGGACGCTGATCGAAGTCCCGGGGCACACGGAATAAAAAAAAGGCGGGGAATTTCCGGTCTGGAAATTCCCCGCCCTGATTTCAAGCTCGGGACTCGAAGCTCGAAGTCTAAAAATCAGCCTTTGCCCGGCTTCTTCGGTGGCTTGCCGTTGCCGTTGCCATTTCCATTGCCGTTACCGTTACCGTCACCGTTGCCATTCCCATTTCCGTTGCCGTTTCCATCGCCCGGCGTCGGGCACGGAGTTGGCGTCGAGCAGATGAGCTGGCCGCAATCGACCGGGCATCCGTTCTGCATCGTCGGCGGTCCGTAGTGGCAGCCTTCGGCCGGCGGCACGCAGGCCGGTACTTGGCAGACCGGCGGCTTTTCTTTATCGCAAAACGCCGAGCCGTCGCTCGCCGTACAGTCGTTCGAGCAGGTCACGCGCGTCGCGGTGACCGTCTCAGCTCCGGTGGCCGAGGTGTTACACGAGTATTCGATCAGCGCGCGCGCCCCGACGCATTGATCCGGATACTGATCCGCGGTTTCCGTACTCGCCACGCCGTTACCCGAGCAGCGCGTAGTGAGGGTGACGATGCCGGGCTTCGAAGGGTCCATGCCAGCATCCGTGTCGTGGCAGGTCGTGACGCAGTCCGCGAATGCGGATCCTGCGAGCAGCGACATCGAAACGATCAGGCTACGGGTAATAAAAATTCGATTTAGGGCCATGGAACCTCCTTTAGAGACGGTTTAATTGTTCTAACGGAAGGGTAAAGCGAAATTCATTCCAACCGCGAAGGTCCGATTTTACCCCATGCCCATCGAACGCTAAATCGAGAGGAGAAGGAGCGCGACCCAGTAAAGGGTAATCACGCCGGCCTCGTGGAGCTCGGTCCAGTGCCCGATGCCGAGCACGGCGCGCACGAACGGGTTTTGCTGGAGGAGGAAAAGCCCGAGGACGCCGAGCCAGAGGACGCCACGGAACCAGAGAAAGCGGCGCCCCGGACGGAACGCGGCGAAGCACGCGCCGATGAGGTAGACGCTTCCCCATCGCCACGAAAGCGGATTCACGAGTTGGCCCATGATGAGCCAGGGGCTAATCCAGACGAAGCTGTCTTGGGCCGTGGGCGCGTACGGACGTCGCAAGATGAGAAGCCCCATCAGGAGTCCGGCGAGCACGCCCGCGATTCCGAGCGCCGTCATCGCCGAGGCCGGATCGGTCGGGTGGACGTCGACCCAGCGGCTGACCGAAGCCCAGAGGCTCTGGTTCACGTCGTTCGAAAAGAGCGAGGTCGGCTGGGTCTTGAGAAGATTAAACCAGTCTTGCGACATCCGCATCGCGCGATCGGGGCCGAAGGCGAGCGAAGGGAGGCCGGCGCCCCAGAAGACGCTCGAAAAGAGAAAACCGGAGACGAAGAGTTTCAAGCGCCGAAGCGGCGGTTTACC
>JAYVXM010000136.1:0-2201 GCA_043785205.1 Bdellovibrionales bacterium | reverse complement strand
CGCTGCCCGACTGGGGTTAGAGCCCGAGCGACGAAAGGACGTACCAGGCCGAGAGCGTTCCGGCGTCGTCGTTTCCGTCGAGTCCGTCCGGTGCGAGGGCATAGCGGTCGCGCAGGGCCCACCTCGCCCAGGCCTGGGTGAGGTCCGGGCGGCCCGCTTCGTTAAAGAGGTAGATCGCGTGGATATCGTGTTCGTTCCCGTGCCAGTATTTCGAGCCCGGGTTCAGCGCCGAGCGGTGGGGGGTCGCACCCTCCAAGAAACTCTCGAGTTCAGCGACGAACGCCGCCGGACCGCCGAAAAGGGCGACGAGTTCTCGCGCATGGTGAGGAGCACTGTAACGGTAGTGGTTCGGCCCCCCTTCGGCGTAATGGATCGCGGGCTGGTAGAGGAATTCGAAATACGACGTGAGGTGGGGATTGAATGCGGTGAACTCACCCGCGGAGTTCTTCGGGCGAAAGTACCGGGTTGACGGATCCCAGACGTTCCGAAACGCGACCTCGCGTTCGCGGAAACGCGCTTCCATCACGGAATCGCCGGCCGACTGCGCAAGTTCGGCGGCGGCGAAATCGGCCCAGGCATTCTCGAGCGTCTTGCTTACCGACTGGGTCGTCCGGTCGGAAGGGCAGTAGCCGAGATCCACGCAGGCGCGTTCGCGCGTGAACTCGTCGCCGTTCGCGCCTTTCCACATGGCGGCGAGCGCCCCCGCCGTATCGAAATCGCAGATCCCTTTCAAGCGAGCCTCGGCGACGACGAAATTCGCCGGCGAGCCGAACATCATGTCGAGACTCTCGGTGCCGAAGGCGAGACGAGGGAACACACCCGGGCCCTTCGCCATCCGGAGGAGGCTTTCCACGACGTCGCACGTCGTCTCCGGAGCGATGAGGTTATAGAGAGGGTTCGCCGTTCGGAAAGTATCCCAGAGCGAGAAGTCCGTCCGGTAGGTGAAATGTTCGGCGAAGCCGATCTTCTGGTCGAACCCGAGGTACTCGCCGTTCACGTCGGTGAAGTTCGTCGGCATGACCGCGGAGAAATAGAGGGTCGTATAGTAGAGGGCCGCGAGTTCGGGATCGCGGGTACGGATCGCCGCGCGGGCGAAGTAGTCCTTCCAACCCCCCTCGGCGCGGACGCGGGCCGCGTCGAAATTGACTCCGCGCGCCTCCGCTTCGAAATTCAGCTTCGCGTTCGCGACGCTAACGTGGCTGACACAAAGATTCAGCTCGAGCTCGTCCGTCCTGTCGGGCGCTGAAAGCGCGATGCCGAGCTCCTCGCCGGCGGCGTCGCGAACCGATTCGGCCAGCCAACCGCGATCTCCCCAGACGCGGATTCCCGCCACGGGTTTCGAATATTCGGCGTAAAAATAGGTGGGCAGGCCGCCGACCCGCGCCGAGAAATCGCCCCGGGTGCGCGTCGATCCGGAGAGCGCCCGCCGAACGGGGTCGATCGCGAGCTTCCCGTCCAAGGAACCCGGATGTTTGATCAGGCCGCTCGTCACGTTCAGCAGGAGGTTCAGCGTCGATTCGCCCGCGCCCTTTCGGTAACGGTGAAAACCGCAGTGGGGACTCGCCGTAAGCTCGGCGGTCATGTTTTCCGAGGGTAGATCGATTGCGTAGTACCCCGGATTCGCCCGTTCGTCCCGATGGCGGAATCGGACGGAGGACGCCGATTGGGGTCGTTTCGGGAGCCGACCGAGCGGAAGGACGCGGAAAACACCGCCGTCGCGCCCGCCGGTCCCCATGAGGCGGGTGTGGCTGAATCCGAAGATTCGACGATCGGGGTACCCATAACCCGAAGTGTAGTAGCCGATCTTATTGAAGAGCGGCAGCGTGAACGGGAAAGCCGGTTTCGTATCGGGTCCGAGGCGAACGAGCCCGAACGGCGTGGTCGCCGCCGGCGAATTCATGCCCGAGGTATGCGGCCACCCGCCCGAGCCGACCCAAAGATTCGTGGGCGGCATCTCGGAGGAGACGGCGGACCAAGACGCCACCGCGCCGAAGACGCCGAACAGAAAGAAGGTAGAGACGGAAATCCGCATACGAATAGAATTGACGGTTCTTTTGAAAAAGTAACTTTATTTTCGTCTTCCAAACGTACTTTCCGCGGATCGGCCCGCCAGGAAAATCGCCCGCGACGACGGCGTGAATGACAAATTTCGGCGAGTGTCCAAAAGCTCGACACCACGTCCATCCTCACCGCCCCGCTCA
>JAYVXM010000135.1:0-2204 GCA_043785205.1 Bdellovibrionales bacterium | reverse complement strand
AAACGCGTCCTATATCTTCGTCGACGAAAAGACCTCGCAGGAATTCCAGGATCAAAACTTCACCGTCGATCTCGGAAGCCGGTTCCCGTACCACCGCGCCGCGAAGACGGGTCTGTCTTTTTTCGGCAGCGAACGGATGACCTATACTTTAGGCTTCGTCGACGACCTCGAAAAGAATTCGCAGTTCGCCAGTTTCGACATCACTTATCGCATCGTTCGTAAGGACAACGCGTTGACCCTGAACCTGGGCAGCGACTTCTTTGCCTCCGCAACCGGTAAAGGCACAATCGGCCAATACCAAGGCAATGATCGCTTCCGGGGCGGGATCAGCTATGCGTTTTAGGAGAACGCGCAGTCTCCTCACGTTCGCGTTCGCCGCCTCCCTTCTCCTCGCCTGCGGCGAGAAGAAACCCGCGGAACGCACGCTCCTTCCGGGTAAGGATTCCGGATGCTACGATCAGCTCGGCGACCGCGTCGCTCGCTTCTTCGACGGCGCGATCGAAAACGCCGAGTGGCAAGCGACGTTCGACTGCGTGAACGACCAGGTCACCTTCTTCAAGAAATACGTTCGCGGCAGCGCGCCCGGCGGGTTCACCCAGACCGACATCGCGACGCTCATCCGGAAGTTCCTGATCACGAACCAACCGATCTCGGATCAGTTCGTCACTTCGATCTTCGACATCAAGGCCTCCGTCTTCGGAGGCTCGGCGATCACGATTACCCCGCAGGAAATCGACCAGTTCCTGAAATTGAGCGAAGTGCTCCGCGGCGAGACTTCGAAGCTCCTGCCGGCGCTTCAGGCGAAACACCGTTCGCCGACCGGCCCGAACCTTCTCGCGCTTTCCGACGGACTCGGGACTTTTGGCGCGCGCCTCGCGGAATATCTCCGCACCCTGCACGGCACGCTCGACGTGCGTAAAGACTCCTTTCTCCCGTTCGCTCGTGAGATCATCGCCCTTCACGGGGGGGATCCGACGCTCGTCGATAAATACGGCGACTTCGTCCGAAACCTGAAAGTGGTCGTCGCCGGCGGGAACGCCGAGGTCGTCGAAGCGACGACGTGGCCGACCCTGATCCAAAACGGCGCCGCGTTCGGCGGACTCCTCTTCGCCCTTCGCGACATGCCCGACCAATTCGCGGAAGTCGGCGCGAAGGACCAATTCGAGATCGATCTCGCCCGTCGGGCGCAAGTGACGATCAACCAGGTCATCCGCATTCACGGGACCGGTATCCCGCTCGAAGTCTTCGATCCGGTGATCGACACGCTTCCGATGACGGGCCTTACGCCGGAAAAACGCGCGGCGATCAAGCATGACCTTCGTCCGATCGTCATGCGTTCGCTCAAGGGTGGCGTTCCCGGCTGGCTCACGACGAACGTCGTTTCGACCATCGTCGACCTCTTCGACACCGGGACCCGGCGTCAGATCCACCTCAAGCGGATCTACGCGTCACTCGGCGCGAACCCGAATAAGCTCGAATTCGAGGCGGCCGCGCGCGCCTACCTCGCGAGCATCGCCGCGACTCGCGATCGCGACGACGTAAATAGCCTGATCGAAACGGCGAAGAGCTACGTCGGTCTCTTCCCCAACGGAACCGGGGAGATGCTCTTTACGCCCGAGCTCCACGAACAACGAACCCAGAACCATATGGAGCGGATGTCCTGGTTCCGCCTCCTGATCCAGCACCTCTTCTCGGTCTACGCCACCGGTCCCGAACTTTCGCCGGGACGGAAAACCGCCCAGACCGCGGATCTCGCCCTCATGACCGAGGATTTCAATCAGATCCTCCAGCAGTGGAAGCTCTCGCCGTCCGACCTCACGCCGATGCAGATGGCCGTGAAACGGTTCCGCGAGGCGAACCTCTTTACTCCGGTCTCGAACGGCGACGCCTACATGGACGACGTCGAGGGAACCTATTACCTCGCGTTTCTGTTTTCCTCGGGCGCATTCTCCGGTCGGATGTTCCGTTCCGTCACCGAAAACACGCGCGACTGGTCGGCCTGCCCGATCGTCGGCGTCGATGAACTCGGTCAGGACGCGGTTTCCGCGCCGTGTTTCCGCTCGGTCTATTTCGGCCATCCGGACGCATTCTGGTCGAATTTCCCGGGCCTTCAAGCCGCCTACGCGACGATGACCCCGACCCAGCGCGCGGACCTCGCACTTTCGATGGAAATCGCCGCCCGTCGCGGCGGTTATAACGAAAAG
>JAYVXM010000134.1:0-2209 GCA_043785205.1 Bdellovibrionales bacterium | reverse complement strand
GAAGTTTTTTTTCAGATCGTTCATTCTAGGTCAAACCAAGGAGAAGGCGCATGCTCAAGCTTAGAAATTTCACCTGGCCCCGGTTCATCGGCGGTCTCCTCGTGTTCGCCGCGATGGGATGGGTCCTTCTCCAGGCGCCGCGCCTCGGCTCGAACTTCGTCACGGTGCTCGCCGGCCTGACCTACGGCGTGATTCTCTGCTCGCTCGGCGAGTGGATCACCCACGGCGTCTTCTACCACTCGGCGATTCCCGGCCTCGGGTTCATCCACACGATCCATCATCACGGACACCATTTCACGCTCTTCCCGACGACGAAGTACACCCAAGTCGGAAAATACGAATTCATGCGCTTTCGGGGGCCGCTGAAGCCCTTCCGCATGAGCGACACGAACACCGATAATCTGATGACGATCTGGTCCCAGAACTTCGTCGGGATGATCATGGCGATCCCGCTGATCTTCACGCCGACCTTCCTTCTCACCCCGAATTGGTATTTCCGCGGCGCGGTCGTCGCGATGACCGTCTTCATTTCGTGCCTGATGACCTACGTCCACGGCGTGATCCATACGCCGCGCGGACGCTGGCTCGAACGCCAGAAGCCGTTCCTCTGGCTCGATCGGCACCATTACATCCACCACATCGACATCACGGCGAACGTGAATTTCATGCTCCCGCTCGCGGACCTCATCTTCGGCACCCAGAAGTGGGCCTCGACGCCGCTCGAGCTCTCGCGTCACCCGTCGTTCGAAAAGGCGAAGCCGATGGCGTACGACGTCGACCCGGTCCTGAACCGCGCCTACTCGAAGTTGAACGCGAAAAACAATCCGAGTAAGTCGCTCGCCGCTATGGCATCCTCGATTCAATGATCCTGAAGTTCATCGCCGGCGCGGTTCTCCTCACGATGGGGATCCGCGCCTGGTTCGCGCATTGGTCGACCTACCGATCGTCCGGGGACATGCAGCTCCATAAGCTCGCGGAGAACGTCTATATTTATCGGGGTTTCTTCTCGAACTCGGGCACGATGCTCTTTCCGTCCGGTTGGGTGATCGTCGACTCCCAGGTCTCCCCGCTCGGCGGCGAACGCCTCCTCGCCGCCCTGAAAGCCGTGGCCGACCGTCCGGTCCTTTACGTGTTCAATACCCACCACCACGGCGACCATCTCGGCGGGAACGCCGTCTTCCCCGAGGCGATCACGGTCGGCACCGAGGAGACCGCGGAACTCGCCGTTTCGCGCGCCGACGATCGGATCGCCTACGCGAAGACGTTCGGCCTCGGATTCCAGTCGATCCACCCGAACGTTCCGCCGAAGCGGACCTTTCGGGGCGAATTCGAGGTCACGATCGACGGGATGCGGATTTCCGCCCGCCAGGTCGGGAAGGCCGAGACGGAGGACGCGTGTATCGTCTGGTTCCCGAATCACGGCGTCGTTTGTTCCGGCGACGGAGTCGCGACCTGGGACTATCCGTTTCTCGGAACTCCGTTCCTCGACGAGGGACTTCGTCCAGACGGCGAGTGGGTCCGGTTTCTCGAGGCCGTCCGCGATCTTCACACGCGCGTGCTCATTCCCGGGCACGGTCCGGCGCTCGTCGGTGAGCAGAGAATTTACGCGCGGTGCGAGCTCCTCCGGAACCTCTTCCTCGATCTCGTGCGCGAGACGGAAGCGGCGCTGTCCGCGCTCGGCCCCGAAAATATCGTGGCCATCGTGAAACGCGTGGATGATCGGCTCCGCCGGTACCGGCGGAACCGAGGTCTCCGGGAAACGACGCTTTGTCAGCGGTACGCGATTTACCGCGTCTTGAACGGCCTGCTTCCGAATCGCACCGGAAAGGGATGGTGGAACGACCTTCGGCCGCCCGTCGTCGCGAGCAAGTTGATCGAGATTCAGGCGATCCGCCGGAGCGAGGATCGCCTCCGTTCGGAAGGAAACGCCGCTCGGGCCGAGGACTGGGGAATGGTCGCGGACCTTTGGTTCGACGCCTCCCGAAAAATCAAACCGCGCGTTGAGGGCAGCGAGCTTTGGGTGCACGCCGGGGCCGCGGCGAAATGTGCGCTCGCGATCGACGCGTCGGAACCCCAGGCGCTCGCGGTGAAGGGCGCGCTCGACGTCCTCGGCGGCCTCATGTTCGCCCAGTCGATGGAAGTGCCGATCCGCGATCTGACCGCCGCGATCGAGAGCGGCGCGCTCACCCGGGCCCAGGCCTTCAAAGCG
>JAYVXM010000133.1:0-2212 GCA_043785205.1 Bdellovibrionales bacterium | reverse complement strand
TGCTCTCGGAAGTGAAACGGACCCACCTCCCCTACTTTTTCCGCCAAGACGCCCCCGCCGATAAGGAACGCGATCAAGAGGCGCCCTGTCCCTGCGCGCTCGGAAATATTTATCAGATCCTGACCGCCGCCGGGCTCGAGGTCGACGCGGCCCTCCCCTGGGCGCGCGCATGGTTCCTTGAATACCAGATGCCCGACGGCGGACTGAACTGCGACGAAGACGCCTACCGGGCCGATCCGGGCGCGAGTTCACTCGTCGGGACGATTGCCCCTTTGGAGGCGATCCTCGGTACGTCACGCCCCCCCAGCGTTTCGGAAGAACGCTTCCTCGATCGGGGGGCCCAGTGCTTAATCGATCGCGAGCTGCGACTCGGATCTTCCAGCGCCCATAACGCCGAAGAACGTGCGGACGAGGAAGACTGGCTCAAACCCTGCTTTCCGAGGTTTTACTTCTACGACGTGCTTCGCGGCCTGACTTTCCTTTTGAAATGGGCCGACAGGAGAAACCGGACGCTTTCCAAGGAATCGTTCATCGCGGTCGTCCGACATCTCGAGACGCGAAACCCGGACGGAAAGATCCGGATCGAACGCCACTCGTACGAGGGTGCCGCGACGAAAGTTCAGTCCGCGTCGTGGGAGTGGAAGCGGCGCGAGCCCGCTTCTCATTTCCCCCTCCTCGACTCCGTCAGCCGGATTGGGGAAGTCTCCCCGTATCTGACCGCGCGCTGGACCGAGGCCCAAACCCTCCTCCGTAAACTGAAGGAGCGCGGGCTCCTCCGCTGACCGATGAACGTCTCCGATAACTATGAAATCTGTTATCCGAATCCGCTCGAGCTGAAGATCGGCGCCTTCATCATCGCTTCAAGGCCCAGCCGAAGTCCGTGTCCGCTACGGAGCTACCGGGAGCTCAAGCGTGAACGTCGAACCTTTACCGAGTTCGCTCTCCAAACGAATATGGCCGCCGTGCGCTTCGACGATTCGCTTCGAGATAAAAAGACCGACTCCGAGCCCGCTGATCGAATTGACCGATACCGCGCGTTCGAACTGTCCGAAGATCCGCTCCCGATCCTCCTTCGCGATTCCGATTCCGTGATCCGCGATACTGATTCGGCTCACCTTCCCGTCGCACATCACCCGCACGTCGATCGGTCTCCCGGCGCCGTACTTCAGGGCGTTCGTCAGTAAATTAATGAACACTTGCTCGATGCGGAAGCGGTCCCAATTTCCGATCGCGGGAGGGCCCGCCTCGAACGTAAGGACGCAGCCGTGGGCGTCGATTTGCGCCGAGGATCGGGCGAGCACGTCGGCGACCAGATCACGCAAGTCGAACTTCTCGGCGGTGAGCGAGAGCTTCCCGGTTTGGATTCGGGCGACGTCGAGCATATCGTCGACGAGGCGAATGAGCCGATTGATCTGCCGTTCATCATCGGCGATCAGTTTCGGCAGCCGATCCGTAGCGAACCGCGAGAGGTTTCCGCGCTTGAGATCACGCAAACGGATTTGGGCCTGGAGTTTCAGGGAAGTCAGCGGAGTTTTCAATTCGTGGGAGGCGATCGACATGAATTCGTCCCGGGCCCGGACCGCCCGCTGGGCTTCGGCGTAAAGAAGCCCGTTATCGACGGCGACCCCCGCGCGACGCCCGAGTTCCTCAGCCAATGCGAGGTCGGAGTCGGAATAACGACGTCCTGAATCGCTCGCGATGAACGTGATGGCGCCGAGGACGCGGCCCCGCGCGATCAGCGGTACGATCATCGCGGACTTGATTTGAAGACTCCGGATCAGATCGAGATGCCGGGCATCCTTCGCCACCCCTTCTAGGAGCTTGTCCGGGATATCCGGCAAAAACTCCGACTTTCCGGTCCGAATCACGTTACCGGCGCCGGTCGGCGCAGCCCAGTCGGTCGGATATTCCCGGAAGAGTTCCTGCGCGAGACGGAGTCGCTCGGGGTCGGGATGCGCGACCGCCGCTTCCCGGGGCGTCGACCCGGCCTCGACGAGCGCAATCGAACACCAATCGGCCAGCCGGGCGACGATCACCGAAGCCAGGGATTGAAGCGTCTTTTCGTAGTCGAGCGATTGGGAAAAAATGACCGAGGCGTCGGTGAGAGTCTCGTTCATCTCGCTGAGGCGCTTCCGCTCGTCGATATCCGTACTCGTACCGAACCAGCGGATGATTTTTCCCTGATTATCCCGCAGCGGCTCCATCCGGGAGA
>JAYVXM010000132.1:0-2214 GCA_043785205.1 Bdellovibrionales bacterium | reverse complement strand
GGACGTCGTTCTGAAGTTTCTCCATCACGACGCCGTTGATCGCGTTCGTCGAATAAGCGGCGACGATCGGTCCCGTTTCCTTCTTCAATACGGCGGCGTTCTTCGGAAGATCGGCGAGGAGCGCTTTCACCATCGCGTCTCCCTTCACGTAACCTTCGAGCGTCGGTGGAATCCAGCCGTTCGCGGGGAGATGGGCGGAATCGAGCAGGGCGACCGTCCCCGCGCGATCGACCGCCGCGGAGACCGCGCGGCGAGCTTCGGCGGTATTGAACGGTGGCTTGCGGGCGTTGAACGAGAAAAAATAGGTCGCCGCCTGCGGAAAGGATTGCACGAGTCCCTTCGCGCGGAACCGCGCGAGATCGAGGGGCGGGATCCGCCCGACGACGTCGAGCATTCCCGTTTCGAAGAGCGTGACGGCGGTCGATTCGTCGGGCACGATCCGGAGAAGAACGGGGAGCGCCGCCGGATTCACGTTCCAATACTTCGCGTTCGGTTCGAGCTGAATTTCGAGATCGGGCGTCTCCGCCACGATTCGGTACGCGCCGGTCGACGGCGGGAGCGTCGGCCAGCGGCCGTTCGCCGTCGCGAGAATATCCGGGCGGCACGGGTCCGCTTGGCTGAGGGTGAGGAGGTGGGCGAAGTACGGGGTCGGTTTCTCGAGATCGAAAACGACGCGATCGCCCTTCGCGGAGACGCCGACGCCTTCGACGGGGCCTTTTCCGGAATAGTACGCTTTCGCGCCTTTGATGACGAAGAGGAGACTTGCGATCTTCGAACCCGTTTTCGGATCGAGCGATCGGCGAATGCCGAAGACGAACTGCTCCGCGGTGATCGGCACGCCGTCCGACCACATCGCTCCCTTCCGGAGAATCGCCTCGTAGTGAAGCCCTCCCTTCGAGCTTTCCATCTTCGTCGCGAGGCGATTTTCGAGCTTCCCCTTCGCGTCGTAGTAGAAAAGGCCGTCCATTGTATTTTCGAGGACCTTCGCGGAGTAGTCGTCGTCGGCGATCGCAGGGTCGAGCGAGGACGGGCTCGCGGCGAGTTGGATGCGAACCACGCGTGGCGGCGTCGTCGCGCCGAGGGCAGAAGCGAAGGTCAGGAATCCGAGGAAAGGGGCGAGGATTTTCATGTGCTCATTAAAGAAGAAAACGGGCGCGAACGGTAGGGGAATGATCGCCGGAAGGGTGACGCTGGGCGTTTCGGTTTTTGCACGCGGGAAAAACTGATGCCCGAGCTCGTTCCGCTTCCGGATTGAAGCACTAAATTTCGAAGTTTTCGAAACTCTTCTTCAACGGCCCGCTCGACATCGCGATAAAGGCGCTCAGCTTCGGCGTGACGAAGCGCTGGGCCGGGTAGACGAAGTGGACCGGGGAAACGTCGGATTTCCATTCCGGCAGGATCCGTACGAGCTTTCCCGACTGAGTTTCGGTCAGACCGAAGTAGGTCGGCAGAAGCGTGATTCCGAGGCCCGAAACCGCGAAGCGTTTGAGGACGTTCAGGTCGTTGATGATGATTCGGCTCGGAACGGGAATGTTCATCGCCCCTTTCGGTCCGGTGAGGTGCCACTCCTCCATTCCGAACGGGGTGAAGTGGAGGCACTGGTGATTCCGAAGCTCGCGGGGGTGGGTCGGCGTTCCGTGGATCTTGAGGTATTTCGGAGATGCGAACGGCGCGAAGTAGACGGAGCCGAGCTTTTTCGCGATCAGCGAAGAGCTTTCCAGATCTCCCGCCCGGATCGCGAGGTCGACGTTTTCGCTGAGGAGGTCGACCTCGCGATCGGTGAGAATCGCTTCGACCCGGACCTTGCGGTAGCGGTCGGTATATTCGGAGATGAGATCGTAGAGGACGGTCCCGCCGAGTTCGACCGGAGCGGTGATTCGAAGAAGACCGTTCGGCTCCCCCTGGATCGTGGCGATCTCGGTTTCGGCCGCCTGGATTTCCTCGAGACCGAGGAGGCTGCGCCTGAAATACGCCTGGCCGGCGGGGGTGACGTTCAGCTTCCGCGTCGTCCGCTGGATCAGCGTCACGCCGAGCCGTTTTTCGAGCGAGGAAACTTTATGGCTCACCGTCGAGTTCGGCATCCCGAGCTGGCGTGCGGTCTGACTGAAACTTCCGGTTTGGACGACCTTAATAAAGACGGCGATTTCGTTTAAATCCATGTCCCGGTTTATACATTAGTGGGCACACTCTTTCCAGATAATGCCGTCTAATAAA
>JAYVXM010000131.1:0-7433 GCA_043785205.1 Bdellovibrionales bacterium | reverse complement strand
TATAAAGCCGGAGGTTTCACGAATGAAGAGCTTTCGGATTGGGTCAAGAAGCCAGAAGCGGAGTACGTGGCGAAACTCGAACAGATCGCCGCGGACCGCGAATCTTTCCGGGATAAACCGGGGTTCACCTCGGCATTTAAGCGGGCGACGCAGGCCTACGACGATCTCCAGGGCGCCGGATATTTCTCCCAGAAAACTCAGGAAGCGAAAGCGCTGTTTCAGCAAAAAGTCCCGAACTCGAAGAAGCTCGACGAGCTGAAGATCGCGAAATCGACGCCGGTGGAAATGAAGCCCGTGGTCGCCGAATCGATTAAAGACGCGACCGAGCCCCTCCCGAAACCTCCGGAATTGGCGAACGTGAATATCGGGAAGGAACTCGACTATCAGATCTACCGGAATAAGCCGGAAACCTATTCGCAGGTTCATAAGGAACTCGTCGAAGTCCAGACGAACGCGGAGAAGGTCACTACTCCCGAAAATCCGGTAAATATGGCCGGAATCCAAAAGAGCCTAGAAACGGAGCTCGGGAAGATCCAGTCTTCCAAAACCGAGCTTACCGGAGCGATCGAAAACTACGATAAGCTCGACCGGCTCAAAGGCTCGATGAAGGACGACGAAAAAAAGGCCTTCGAAACGCTCGCCGCGAAGAATAAGACGCGAACCGAAATTCTCGCCGACCTGAAAAAGCGGGAAGACGTCCTCGTCGCCCAGCAGAAAAGGATCGGGGAACTCCAGAGCCAGTGGAAATCGGGCGTTCTCAAGGATCCGGCGATCTACGTGAACGGCCTCCCTCCCGGAAAGAGCGGGCGAGTCCTCCTCGCGCTCGAAGAAAGCGCCGGTGGCGCCGTCTCCCTGAGTACGGACCAGACCGAGAGGCTCCTCAACACGATGGAGAAGTCGTTCAAAGACGGAAAGTATAAATTCGATTCCATCAGTGAGAAAGAGCGCGCCGATCAGGCCCTATTCGTGATCGCCACGAGCGGGAAGGCGGATATCCGATATTTCCCGGAACTCAAAGCCCGGCTCGAATCCCTGAGCCCAGGAATGAAATGGCCCGTGCCGGCCGATTCGAAATACATCGAGCCGACGATCGAGAAGGAGCTCGTGCGCGCCCACGCCCAGGCGGAGCTCGGACGGCCGCTCACCGACGACGAAGCGACCGCTCTCTATAAAGCTCACCTCCAGGGCCGCTTCGAGCTCGGAAAAGACGGAGTCACGAAGGCCGAGAAGGATACGAAAAACTACACTCAGTCTCAGCTGTTCTACAAAAAGTCCGACCTCCGAAAGGTCTTCACTCCCGAAGAAACGATCAAACTTCTACGCGGGGGGGTCGCGGGTGACGGCGAGCCGCTCACCGCGTACACGGACGCGAGCAAAACGTTTCCGAAAAATCCGAAGGACATCCCCGCTTGGCGTGCGGACGCCCAGGCGAAGATCGCGGCGGAGCTGAGGGAGAAGTTAAGAAACTCGGGCCTGTCGCCGGCCCAAACCGAGCAGGCCGCTAAGAGTGCCTCAGGGAGTGTCGTTCGAAATCTCGAAAAGAAAGTGGACCGGAGCAACGCGGCCGAGGGCAGTCGAATAAAGGCCGAAAATTCGGATCCTTCGCGTCGACTGGCTAAAACCTCAGAAATCCTACGATCCGGAAAGGATTCGGAGTTGGGCAAGAATATTTCGATCACTGCGAGCGCCAGTTCTGAATCGAGCAAAGTTCCGAAAAATATCGCCGATAACTTGGCCGAGTGGGTGGACGCGGTAAAAAAGCGGGGCCTTTCGGAAGTGAAAAAGATTCCCGGGTACAGGGATCACGTTTTAAACGGCGAGCGGTCCGGGCAACGGGCGATCTCTCTTAACGACGGATATCGCGCGATTTATGTCATTAATGAAAAAGGCGGCATTGAAATCGTCAAAGTGACGAAGCACGACTATAGCGTGAAATAAAATGCGCTGAAAACTGCGATTCGTTATTCGGTATCTTCGGTATCTTCGGCAGGGGAGGGGATCCCATCGGAATCCAGTCCCGCGGTCGCGTCCCACGTGACGCCGGAGTCGGTGCAATGGGATTTATCGAACGCGTCTTTCGGCATCCACTGCGCGCAATGGTGGTTCAAAGCGTCGTTCGCGAGATTCTGGCAATACCCGAGCTGGGAATCGGCGACCTGGGTGCCGGTATTGCAGCCGTTGTATTCGAAGCTGTAGGAATAGCTTTCCGAAGAATTCGTCGTCGAACTTCCGCCGGAGCCGCCCGAGGTATCCTTTCCGGCATGCACCGAAACGTTCGGACCGCAGGCGTTCAGCGCCAGGAAAGAGACCGTACAAAGTAGGAAGCGACAAACAGACTTCGACATAAAACCCCTCGTAAAAGATTCGCTTCTCTATAACGGGTTAAATGCATAGCGTCAAATACAACTCGAGCGGGCCGCCTGAATTCCTTATCTCTTTGAAATAAGTACCGATTTAGACTTCAGCCGGGGGTGGGGAATGCCAGCCTTCATCGCCATCTCGTCCCAGCTGAGCCGGGTCGGTTTCGAAAATCGCTTCGAGCTGTTGAGACGCCTGTTGGGAGGCCTGAATGAAGGTTTCACGATCGACCTCGTGAAAGCGCCTCGCGAGATCGCGGATGGACCGGTCGTTGTTCTTCCGGAAAACCTGGGCATTCCGGAAGGCCCGGAGTGCGGGGAAGCCAAGTTTCTTCAGGACCTCGGTTCCGAGCGCGAGCGCGCTGCCCGACGTCTCGATCGCGATTTCCTGAACGCCGAGGTGAAGGAGTCGATAGGCGTGAATCCGATCGTAGGCGCGGGAAAAAATCGGAAGACTCGGAAACGCCTGCTTCACTTCTTCGACGATGCGAATCGCCGTTTCGGGTTCGTCGATGGCGAGGACGAGGGCCCGGGCGTTCTCGATCCCCGCCGCGCGCAGGAGGTCGAGATTCGCGCCGTCGCCGAAGTAAGATTTGATCCCGAACCGGGCCATGATTTCGATCTGCTCGGAATCGAGGTCGAGCACGGTCGACCGGATCCCGTTCGCGCGGAGGAAACGAATCAAGGTCTGACCGAAGCGTCCGACGCCGATAACGAGCACGGGGTTTTCTCGTTCCGACTCGTCGATCCGGTCGGGTTCGCGCGTCGTCTCGGTCATGCATTCGAGCCGGGACATCCCGTGCGTGATCGTGAGGCCGATCAAGAGCGGAGCGAGCGCCATCGAAAGCGCGATCGAAGCGAGAAGGATCTGGCCGATTTCCGGCGTGAGGATCCCGTCGGCCTGGCCGATCAGAACGAACGCGAACTCGCCTCCCTGAGCGAGCGCGACCGCGAAAAGGAGGCTTTCGGGCGGTTTCATTTTCGAAGCGCGGCCGATCGCGTAGACGAGCGCCGCCTTTCCGAGAACGATGCCGAAGACCGCGCCGGCCACGGCGAGCGGGTTCGCGGCGATCGCCGTGAAGTTGATGCTCGATCCGACCGTGATGAAGAAGAGACCGAGAAGGAGGCCCTTGAACGGCTCGATATCGGCTTCGATTTGATGACGAAACTCGCTGTCCGCGAGCACGACTCCGGCGAGGAAAGCGCCGAGCGCCGGCGAAAGGCCGACGGCGTGCATGAGCGCGGCGGCGCCGACGACGATGAGGAGCGCGAGCGCCGTGAAGGTTTCGCGGAGTTTCGTCCGGGAAATCGCCCGAAAGAGGGGCCGCACGAGAAAGCGGCCGGCCCCGATTACGGCGGCGACCGCGCCGAGGATGAAGAGAGCGCGCATGCCGGCGCTGGTGCCGGCTCTGCCGTTTCCCGCGCCGTTCGCGCCGAGGAGCGGAAGGATCGCGAGGATCGGGATGACGGCGATATCTTGAAAGAGGAGGACCGCGAAGGTTCGCTCGCCGCCGACGCTCTTCGCGTATCCGCGCTCCTTCAGCGTCTGGAGAACGATCGCGGTCGAAGATGCGGAAAGGATCATTCCGATCGTCAGGGCGACGGGCCAGTCGAGTCCGAGGCCGAACACCGCGAGCGCGAACAAGGCGGTCGTCGCCACGACCTGAAGTCCGCCGAGCCCGAAGATCGGCCCCCGCATTTTCCAGAGGACCTGAGGATTCAGCTCGAGTCCGATCAAGAGAAGCATCATGATCACGCCGAATTCTGCGATTTCCGACATGCGCTCCTGGGAACCGTGGAGGATCGCGAAACCGTGCGGGCCGATGAGCGCGCCGGCGATGAGGTAGCCGATCACCGATCCGAGTCCGACGCGTTTCGCGAGCGGAACGACGATCACCATCGCGAGGAGATAGACGAGGAATTCGTTCATGCGAGACGCTCCAGAAACTCCCGGTACGCGGTACGCGCCGCCGGAATATCGCGGGCGAGATCGTACTGTGTGACCCCGTGAAGGACGAAAGGGTCGAGAAATTTCATCCCGCAGAGCGTGGCGGTCTGATCCAGGGGCGCGAGAAGTTCACGCAGCGTGAACCGATTCGCGCCCTCGGGAGCGTAGGCCTCCTCCGGTCCGCCGGTCGTGATCGCGTGGACCCAGGATTTTCCGCGAAGCCGCGTTCCCCGCTCGCCGTAGGCGAATCCGTATTCGAGCACCAGATCCATCCACTCCTTCAGGATCGCGGGCGTGCTGTACCAATAGAACGGATGCTGAAAGAGGATCACGTCATGCTCAAGTAAAAGCGTCTGCTCGACGCGCACGTCGATGATGAGGTCCGGGTAGGTTTCGTAAAGGTCCCGAACGGTGACCCCAGGCACTCGCCGGGCTTCCTCGACCAGCTCGCGATTCACGCGCGATTTTTCGATCGCCGGATGGGCAAAGAGGAGCAGAATTCGGTTTCGAGCGGGATTCACCTCCCTCTAAATATTAGAAAAGATTAATAAAAACAAACTCTTATTCGGGGTTGCCGTTTTCGTATGGAAATACGATAATAGAAGTCGTATATAGGGTTAGTCAAACTTGAAGTTGAATCCGGATTCCAGCTGTCGTATTTGCTCGAAATCGCTAACGTAAGGTCGAATAAGGTCGAAATGGTTAAGCTGAATCGCACCACCGAATACGGGCTCATCGCCCTCCGCTACATGATGGGAAAGCAGTCGCTCGGCGACCTTTCTGTCACGAGCGCGCGCGAACTCGCCGATCGGTACGAGCTTCCATTCGAAATCACCGCGAAGACCCTCCAGCGAATGAAGGAGTCCGGGTTGATCCAGTCCGCGCACGGCGCGCGCGGCGGTTATACGATCGCCCGTTGCCCCTCAAAGCTGAACCTCGCCGAGTTTCTCGAACTGATGGAAGGCCCGCAGGCCGTCGTCGGTTGCACGAACCCGTCCCTCCACGTCGCCTTAGGCGGCGCGGGGAATGGATGCGAGTACCAGAAAAAATGCCAAGTCCAAGGCGTGATGTCCGATCTGAACTCACGCGTAAAATCATTTCTAGCGGGGATCCTCCTCACGGATCTCGCCGAATTTAAATCCATCGAATCGAAAGCGAAAACCGCCGTATGAAAATCCCGATTTACCTCGATTACCACGCGACTACCCCGGTCGATCCCGAAGTGTTCAAGATCATGGCTCCGTTCTTCACGGAAGTCTTCGGGAACGCGGCGTCGCGGAATCACGAATACGGCTGGACCGCGGAGAGCGCGGTCGAGTTCGCGCGGAAGCAAGTCGCCGAGCTGATTCACGCCTCCGAAAAGGAGATCGTGTTCACCTCCGGCGCGACCGAGTCGAACAATCTCGCCCTTCAGGGCGTCGCCGATATGTACCGCGAAAAAGGGAATCACATCATCACGACCGCGATCGAGCACAAGGCGATCCTCGACACGTGCCACGCGCTCGAGAAAAAAGGCTTCAAGATCGACTACGCGCCGATCGACGAAACCGGCCGCGTGATCGTGCCCGAACTCGCCAAGCTGATCACGGATCAGACGATTCTGGTTTCGATCATGTTCGCGAACAACGAACTCGGCACGATCAATCCGATCGCCGAGATCGGGAAGCTTTGTAAGGAGCGCGGCGTTCTTTTCCATACGGACGCCGTCCAGGCGGTCGGTAAAGTTCCGGTCGACGTCGCCGCGATGGGGATCGACCTCCTTTCGATGACGGCCCATAAAATCTACGGACCGAAGGGCGTCGGGGCACTCTACGTTCGTCGAAAAAATCCGCGCGTTCGTCTCTCGGCGATCGTTCACGGCGGTGGCCACGAAAAGGGAATGCGTTCGGGCACTCTGAACGTTCCGGGTATCGTCGGTTTCGGCAAGGCGTGCGAAATCGCCGGCCGGGTGATGCCGATCGAGATGCCGCGGATCAAAGCGCTTCGCGATCGCCTCTGGAACGCGATCCGGGCCGAGCTCGACGAGGTCTATCTGAACGGCCATCCGACCGAACGCCTCGCGAACAACCTGAACGTCTCCTTCGCGTACTGCGAAGGGGAGTCGCTCATGATGGGCATGAAGGAACTCGCCGTCTCGTCGGGATCCGCCTGTACGAGCGCTTCGCTCGAGCCGTCCTACGTTCTGAAGGCGATCGGCGTCGGCGAGGATCTCGCCCACACCTCGATTCGATTCTCGATGGGGCGGTTCACGACCGAAGAGGAAATCGATTTCGCCGCGAAGAAAGTCATCGCGACCGTGAAAAAACTTCGGGACCTTTCGCCACTCTACGAAATGGCGAAAGAAGGCATCGATCTCAAGACCGTCCAGTGGACGGCGCACTAAGCGATCATTAAGGGGAAATTATGGCGTACACGAAAAAAGTCATCGAACACTTCGAAAATCCGCGGAACATCGGCTCGCTCGACAAGTCGAAATCGTCGGTCGGCACCGGCCTCGTCGGCGCCCCGGAATGCGGCGACGTGATGAAGCTTCAGATCGAAGTCGACTCCGCGACCGGCATCATCCGGGACGCGAAGTTCAAAACCTTCGGATGCGGATCCGCCATCGCCTCCTCGTCGCTCGCGACGGAGTGGGTGAAGGGGAAGACGTGCGCCGAAGCGCTCGAGATCAAGAACACCCAAATCGTCGAAGAGCTTTCGCTTCCGCCGATCAAAATCCATTGTTCGGTGCTCGCGGAAGACGCGATCAAGATGGCGGTAAAGGACTATCTCGCTAAACAAAAGGACTCGGCATGATCAACGTTACCGAAAAGGCCGTCGGCGAAATCAAACGCATCAAAGTCGCGGACCCGGCCGCCACTGACGCGAACCGTCGCGTGCAAGTGGCGGGCGGAGGCTGTTCGGGCATGAGCTATAAACTTGGATTCGATAAGGAGCCGCCGGCGACCTCCGACAAAGTGTTCGAGTTGAAAGCTCCGGATACGGGCGAAGTCGTGAAGCTCGTCGTCGACGCGAAGTCGTTTCTCTACCTTTCGGGCATGACGCTCGATTTCACCGACGGATTGAACGGAACCGGTTTCGTGTTCCAGAATCCGAACGCGAAGCGGACCTGCGGTTGCGGGTCGAGC
>JAYVXM010000130.1:0-7441 GCA_043785205.1 Bdellovibrionales bacterium | reverse complement strand
TATCTCCAGAAGCCGATTCACCTCGATACTTTTCGGCTCGCGGTTCGTCGCGGGATCGATCGGAAGACGCTCTTCGAAGACGACGGCGTTTATTCTCGATACTTGAATC
Organism: Bdellovibrionales bacterium; assembly: GCA_043785205.1. GTDB lineage: Bacteria > Bdellovibrionota > UBA1018 > UBA1018 > UBA1018 > JACMQW01. Next base: position 7,332 of record JAYVXM010000130.1, on the reverse strand, counting down.
TCGTGAATAGCTGCCAAATGATTTCGGCCTCCATCGACGAACCGCGCGTTTTCTCGATCGTCCGAAGCTACCTTTCTCGCGAACTTCGCGCCTCCCAATCGTGCGTCGCCTCGTTCGATGAAAAGGGCGAAATGAAAATTGAAGACATCGAACAATCCGGAGAAAACGGGATGTCCGAAATGTTCGAGATTTCGGCGAAGACCGCGAAGGTTCCCGGGGCCCTCGGCGACCATAAAGTCGCCGTCTTCGTCGACCGAACGGCGATGACCCCGGCGGTATTCGCGTTCGAGTTCCACTGCGTCGGCGACCGGAAATTCTATTTCATCGCGCTCTCGCCTAAGAAGCCCGAGGCGTATGAGGAATTCGAGAGCCGTCTGAAGATTCTCCGCGCCCAGATCGACGTGACCGGCCAAAACATCGTCCGCTACCGCGACGTCCAGGAAATGGCCTACGTCGACGACGTCACCGGCCTCCATAATACCCGCTACCTCTCGACGGTCCTCGACCGCGAGATCGAGAAGTCGAAGACGACCGCGAGCTCATTCGTGGTTCTTTTCATCGATGCCGACAAGTTCAAGCTCGTGAACGACCAGCACGGCCACGTTCACGGCTCGAAACTCCTCCTCGAGCTCGGGCAGCGACTCAAGACTTACGTCCGCGACTCCGACGCGATCGTCCGGTACGGCGGCGACGAGTTCGTCGCCATTCTCACGCCCTGCGACCTCGCGATGGGGAAGATCGTCGCGGAGCGGATTCGAAAATCGATCGAGGCTTACGAATTCCTGAAGGACGACGGCCTTACTCTGAAAGTCACCGTCTCGATCGGCGTCGCCGTGTTCCCGGACCATGCGAGCACGAAGGAAGAGATCATCGAGCAGGCCGATCACGCGATGTATACCGCGAAGAAGGAAAGCCGGAACCGCGTCTACGTCGCGGAGGCTCGCAAAGGAGATCACCATGCCTGATTCGACGGCTCCGGCCGAGAATCGGCGGCGGTTCAAGCTCGTCGTTTCCGACTTTCATCTCGGCAAGGGCCGCTACTTCCGGGACGGCACCCAGAACATCCTCGAGGATTTCATCTACGATCGCGAGTTCTCCGAATTCCTCGCCTATTACCGAACGGGCGAGTTTTCCGACGTCGATGTCGAGCTCATCCTGAACGGCGACATTCTGAACCTTCTCCAGATCGATTATTATGGCGTGCACACGCACCTGTTCACCGAGCGGTCCCAGATTTTCGCCGTCCGGAAAATCATTGAGGGCCACCCCGAGTTTTTCATGGCCCTCCGGCGCTGGACGGCGACCCCGGGTCATACCGTCGCCTACGTGATCGGGAACCACGACGTGGGTATGATTTTCGAAGGCGCCCAGCGGGTCTTCTCCGAAGCGATCGGCGAAGCGGTTCGATTTTTTCCCGCGAATTACACGTTCGACGGCGTCTGGGTCGAGCATGGCCAGCAATACGAACGCTTTGCGCGCCTGAATCTGAAACGACCTTTCATTACGCGTGGGGTACCGGAGCCGGTCCTCGACCTCCCATGGGGTTCGCTTTTCGTCGCCGTGTTCATGCCGAAACTCAAGCAGGAGCGGGCCCACCTCGATAAGGTTCGCCCGTTCGGCGACTTCATGGTTTGGAGCATCTTCCACGATTTTTGGTGGTCGATCAAATCGGGGATCCGCACGATTCTCTTTACCCTCGAGTCGCTCGTCTTCAAAACGCGCTATCAAATCAAGAAGGGCGTTCGGGCGCGATGGGATATTTGGCGAGAAATCGTTCTTTATCCTTCCTTCGACAAGATCGCATTCAAGATCCTCGACGAACATGCGGACGTGAACGCCGTCATCTTCGGACACACGCACGTTCTGGTTTATCGCCAGTACCGGGAAGGGAAGGAGTACTTCAACGAAGGAACGTGGAACGAAGTCACCAATCTCCACCTCTCCGAATACGGAACGAAAACTCGACTCACGTACGCCTATATCGAATACCCGCTCGGCGGAGAGGGCTCGGGTCGCGCGAAGCCGCTCGTTCGTCTGAAGGAGTGGAAAGGCGTCTGGCGTCCGGAAATGGAAATCACCGTCTAACGCGCGCCGCTCCGATCCGATTTCGGAATCTTCGGGATTTTTATTTTCCTCACTTTTCACCCGCGAAAATCTAAGGTTTGATCTCCTCGGTTCCCTACCCCCGTCCGAGATAAGACTCTTCATGAAAAATTTAAAGACGATTTCGTGCGTCCTGTTCCTTTCCTGCCTTTGCGCCGCGGGATCCGCGCTCGCTACGGTCCAGGAGGACTTCGCGAAGACGCTCGAGCTCGTGCGACAGAAGTTCCAGGACCGGTACGCGCTTGAGCCATGGAAGAGTCGCGTCTTCCATTGGACGATCGACGGAGCGGCGAGCCGCATCCTCGAGGAAGGAAATCGGGACCCGAACCTGACCGCGGACGGCGCACGCGATCTCATCCAGGACTTTTTTCATTCCGCGCGCGACTACCACGCGGAGGCGATCTACTCGCCCGGCGGTTATACCTCGATTCCGATCGACGTCCGAAGCGTCCACCATCGCGTTTTCGTCACGCGCGTCGCCGACGATTGTAATTGCGACATCGTTCCCGGGGACGAGCTCCTGACCTTCGACGGCGTACGCGCGATGCGGGCAATCATCGAACGGATGACTTTGAAGTATCCGAACCACGTCCTCAGCGACGTCCGCGACGGGAACCGGCGCCTCACCGTCCCTTACGGGATGCTGATGGAACCCATGCCGACGAAAGCGTCCGCGGACCTCGTCCTTCGCGGCGCCGACGGAAAGAAGAAGACGGTTTCGCTCGCGTGGAAGAAACCGAAACCCGCCCTGAACGTCCTTTCGGCGCCGGCCCATCCGATGATTCCGGCGAGCTTGCGGGGCTGGTCGCGCGCCCTCGTCGGGACCGGCCCGTACGGTTCGGTCTTTCCGAAACCCGTGAAGACGATCTGGGAGTCCGCCCCGAGGGCGATGTTTCCCGCCTGGATCGCGGAGCTTCCGGGACGCCCGGGAAAGAAGATCGGTTGGTTGCGGATTCCGACTTTCTCGCCGGGTCAGCCCGCCGACTATACCGCCGGCGTGAAAGAGTTCGAAGCGGCCGTCGCGCGCATGAATCAGGACGCGGACGTGCTTCTCCTTGACGAGCTCGGGAATCCGGGCGGGATGGCGGATTATCTGTACGCCCTCGGCTCCTATTTTTTCGACCATGACGTTCCGACGTTTAAATTCAGCTACCGGCTCTTCGACGGGCTCGTGAAGGACGCGACGACGACCCTTCCCGATCTCGAGAAGATCCACTCCGACGCGGACGCGAAAGCGTTTTTCGGCGGCGAGGACTACTTCGGCTATCCGGTCGATCTCGCTTTCGCGACGGAAGTGAAGGCGTTCTATGCCGGCCTGGTCGACGACGCGAAGGCGGGCTTGAAGTTCGGGAAATTCCGATTCTACAACGCCGCCCGCGTGAGGCCGAATCCGCGCGTTCGATACCTCAAGCCGGTCTTCGTTCTCGCGGACGAGCGTTCGGTTTCCTGCGGGGATTTCTTCGCCGCCTTCATGCAGGACACGAAACGGGCGGAAGTGATCGGAGGCTGGACGATGGGAGCCGGTGCCTTTACGGGCGGGGCGGAGACGATCGACTCGCCTCTGAAGACGAACCTCCTCATCGTTCCGCTGGCGATGGGAATACGGCTCGACGGGCGAACGCCGATCGAAAATCTCGGCGTCCTTCCGACGCACTGGGTTAGCCCCACGGTAGCGGACTACCAGAACGGATATCGGGAGTATGGCGCCGATGTCTTCCGGTACATCGCGAAAAAGATCCGCAAATAAACCTGACCGGTCATCCTTGAGGGCGGCCCCCACTTCGACTAAGCTGGGGTTCCATGAAGGTTTTGTCATGAGGGTCCTGGCCGTGATTCCCGCCCGATACGCATCGGTCCGGCTCCCCGCAAAACCCCTCGCCGATATTCACGGTAAACCGATGATCCAGTGGGTTTACGAACGGGCGAAAGCGTCGCGCGCCGTCGACCGCGTGATCGTCGCGACCGACGACGAGCGGATCTTGGACGCCGTCCGGAAGTTCGGGGGGGAAGCGATGATGACCGATCCCGCGATTCCGTCGGGAACCGATCGCGTCGCCGCGATCGCCGATCAGGTCGACGCCGACGTCTACGTGAACATTCAGGGCGACGAACCGCTGATGGCGACGGAGGCGATCACCGCGGCGATCGAACTCGTGACTTCGAAACGGTTCGCGATGGGAACCGCGATGACCCCGATGGTCGATCGCGAAGATCTGACGAATCCGGCCGTCGTGAAAGTAATCGCGGATCGGCACGACCGCGCGATTTACTTCTCACGGCATCCGATTCCCTATTCGCGCGGCGAGGCGCCCGCGAGTGGCGGGACCTTCGCGTGCCGGCGCCACGTCGGACTCTACACCTATACGAAGGACTGCCTCTTCCGAATCCGATCCCTCCCCCCGAGCGCTTGGGAGCGTGGCGAGATGCTCGAGCAGCTTCGCGCGATGGAAGATGGGATCGCGATCGGAATTCAGGAAGTGGACTTTCTTTCGATCGGCGTCGACACGCCGGAAGAGCTCGATAAAGTACGGAAGATTTTGGAAAAACGCGCACCGGGGAGAATCTAGATGGCCAAGCAGAAGAAGTTCATTTTCGTCACGGGCGGCGTCCTCTCCGGAATCGGCAAGGGGATCGCGGCGTCCTCGATCGGTATGCTCATGGAGCAACGGGGCATCAAGGTCACGATGGCGAAGATGGATCCGTACCTGAACGTCGATCCCGGCACGATGTCTCCGTTCCAGCACGGCGAGGTTTTCGTGCTCGATGACGGCGCGGAGACGGATCTCGATCTCGGCCATTATTCGCGGTTCGTATCGGGCGCGAACTTCTCGCGGAAGAACAGCTTCACGACCGGACGGATTTACGACACCGTCATCCGCCGCGAGCGGGCGGGCGGCTACCTCGGAAAGACCGTCCAGGTCATTCCCCACATCACCGACGAAATCAAAAAGCATATCCTCGCGGCGGCCGAAGACGCGGACCTCACGATCGTGGAGGTCGGCGGGACGGTCGGGGATATCGAAGGGCTTCCGTTCCTCGAGGCGATCCGCCAGATGAAGGTAGAATACGGTCCGGAGAACGTCGTGTTCGTTCACCTCACCCTCGTTCCGTTCATCGCCGCTTCCGGCGAGCTCAAGACGAAACCGACCCAGCATTCCGTTCGCGATCTCCGCGAGATCGGGATTCAGCCGGACATTCTCCTCTGCCGCGCGGACCGGAAGATACCGCAGGACGCGAAGGAAAAGATCGGTCTGTTCTGTAACCTGCCGGCGAGTTGTGTTTTCAGTTCGATCGACGTGAGCTCGATTTACGAAGTTCCGCTTCGCTTCCACGAGGAGAAGCTCGACGAGAAGATCGCCGAACGGCTCGGAATCTGGGCTTCCGCGCCGAACCTCACGAAATGGAAGACCATGGTCGAGAAGATTATCCATCCGAAGTCGGTCGTTCGGATCGGCATCGTCGGGAAGTATACCGATCTCCACGAAAGCTATAAATCCCTTTCGGAAGCCCTCATTCACGGCGGCGTGGCGAACGACGCGAAGGTCGAAATGGTCTACATCGAAGCCGAGGAGATCGAGAAGGGGAACCTCGAGTCGCTCAAGGCGATCGACGGGATTCTCGTCCCCGGCGGCTTCGGCGAGCGGGGTACCGAAGGGAAAATCCGGGCGATCGAATACGCCCGCACCGAAGGCGTCCCGTTCTTCGGAATTTGCCTCGGGATGCAGCTCGCGACGATCGAATTCGCGCGGAACGTCTGCGGAATCAAGGACGCGAACTCGGCCGAGTTCCGTCCCGAAGGAAAGGCGAATGTCATCGACCTCATGGAGTCCCAGAAGGGAATCACGGACCTCGGAGGAACGATGCGGCTCGGCGCCTACGAATGCCTGATCACCGGAAAGTTCAACGGCAAGCCGACCCGCGCGTTCACCGCCTACGGGAAAGAGAAGATTTCCGAACGGCATCGGCACCGTTTCGAATTCGCGAACGCATTTCGCGAGGCGATTTCCGGGAAAGGGCTCCTCATCTCCGGGAAAAACGTGAACGCGAAGACCGGAGAAGAACTCGTCGAGATCGTCGAGCTTCCGGAACACCCTTGGTTCCTCGGTTGCCAGTTCCATCCCGAATTCCTTTCGAAGCCGATGTTCCCGCACCCGCTTTTCTCGGCCTTCATTCGTGCCGCGAAAGAAGCGTCGGTCGCCGAGCAAAAGCCGCTGCCGGGCATGAAGCAGGATCGGGGCGGCGAGAAGAAGTCTGAGAGCAAGCGGACGGAACGCGCCTCCCTCGCCACTCAGGAGAATCTGCTCGAGTATCGTAAGTAGGCTCGCTCGCGGATGGGCGGGCTTCGCCCGACCGTAGCGGGCGAGCTGTTCTAGTTGTCGTAAGTAGGCTCGCTCGCGGATGGGCGGGCTTCGCCCGACCGTAGCGGGCGAGCTGTTCTAGTTCGCGGAGTTCCGCGGTTTACGAACGCCCCAGGTCTTGAAGCAGTCGATCGGGCTTCCCGAAAGGGTTCCGCAGGTAGGCCACTTCGTCGCCGCCGGCTTTCCGATCTCGTCGATCCAGGAATGACCGGTCAGTTCGAGTTCGGTCCCGTAGTAATGGATCGAGTCCCGGATCTGTTGATGGTTCGCCGCGAGCTGAGCGAGAACCCAGTTCATATCCTTCGCCGGATCCTTCGGGAATCCGTTGACGGGCGCGTCGGCGGGGGCGGCGTAGCCGAGGTCGACCACGAGTTCCCGCAGCCGTGAAACGGAGTCCTTCGCTCCGATCGGGTGGATCCGGATCATTCCGGTCAGCCCATCATCGACGAGAAGCTTGAAGAGTTCCTGTGCGTCGGGAAAGCTCTGCCGAATGCATCCCATCGAGGCGGGGCGACCCAGTTCGCCGTAGTGGGGCGTCGAGTGGATGAAATACCCGCCTTTGATCCAAAGGCCCCAGTACATCTGGGAATTATTGTACGCTTTCGATTTGATCCACGGGAACGCGACCGGCACGGTCGTCGTCGTTCCGTCGGCGAGTTTGAATTTTTTCTCGTACGCGATCGGATCGAGGCGATAGTTTCCGGGGGGAGTCGACTTCATCGCCATTCGGGTCATCGGCTTGCCCGTGGTTGGATCGTTGACCGCCTGGCCTTCGGCGTCCCGAATGACCGTGGCTACGCGTTGTTCGATCGCGCCGGAAATGATGTAGGCCTTAAACGGCACGCCGTCGAGCGAGGCGACCGCGAATTCG
>JAYVXM010000129.1:0-2231 GCA_043785205.1 Bdellovibrionales bacterium | reverse complement strand
ATGTCGACGAACACGCCGAAGTCGGTGACCGATTTGACTTCCGCTTCTTCGACGATCGCCCCGATCGGGAACTTGATCTCGAGCTGGTCCCAAGGATTGTCTTGGAGTTGCTTGAGGCCGAGCGAGATGCGTTTCGCCTTCGTGTCGACTTCGAGGACCTTGCACTCGACTTCGTCGCCGACGTTCAGGACCTTCGAAGGATGCTTCACGCGCTCCGTCCAAGACATCTCGGAGACGTGAATGAGGCCTTCGACTCCGCCTTCAAGTTCCACGAACGCGCCGTAGTCCTTCAGCGAAACGACTTTGCCCTTCACCTTCATGCCGGCCGGATATTTAAATTCGGCTTCGTCCCATGGGTTCGCGGAAATCTGTTTGAGTCCGAGGGAGACGCGTTCCTTCTCGCGATCGTACTTGAGAATCTTCACTTTCACTTCGTCGCCGACCGCGAACATTTCGCTCGGGTGCTTGATGCGGCCCCAGCTCATATCCGTGATATGGAGAAGTCCATCCATCCCGCCGAGGTCGATGAACGCGCCGTATTCCGTGATATTCTTCACGGTACCGGCGACGACCATGCCTTCTTGCAGGTTGGCGAGCGTTTCCGCGCGTTGCAGTTCGCGCTCTTGGGCCACGACCGCACGGCGGGAGAGAACGATGTTCCCACGCTTCTTGTTGAACTTAATAATTTTGAACTTGAGGCGCTTGCCGACGAACTTGTCGAGGTTCTTGACCGGCTTCGTGTCGAGCTGGGAGCCCGGAAGAAACGCCTTCACCCCGATGTCGACGGAGAGTCCTCCCTTGACCTTCGCGATGACGGTCCCTTCGACGAGCTGATCTTTCTCGCAGGCGGCGGAAATTTCGTCCCATGCGCGGATGATCTCGGCCTTGTCCTTCGAGAGGAGCATGAAGCCGTTTTCCATCTCCATCCGTTCGATGTAGACGGGAACCACGTCGGCGACGTTCACTTGCGCGACGCCTTGGGCATCCTTGAATTCTTGCGTCGGCACGAGGCCTTCGCACTTGTAGCCGATGTCGACGGTTACGTACTCCGAGCTGATCGAGATGACGGTGCCGTCGACGACTTCACCCTCTTTGATCTCGCCCGTTTGTTCGGTCGCCTTGAACATCTCTTCGAAGTTCTCGGCGGTGTTTAATTTTTTCGACGTCGTTTCTTCCTCGCCGAGGAACGACGAGAAATCATCCATCCAAGATTGGTTCTTCGGAGGATTCTTTTTGGCGGTGGCTTCACCGGCGGTTTGCTTAGAGGTCATGGAGTTTAACTCCCTTACTGACTCCGAATCGGCCCTGCCGTCTCATTCCGCAAAGCGGAATTTAGAGAGACGTGCTCGAGTGAATCGATCGGAGTCCTACGGGTATAGGGAGATTTCCGCAGGTTGTCGAGACTCTTTCGGCGCGTGGAAGCGTCAGTTCCCCGCCTCTAATCGTTTATAAGGGTGAACCGACCCTTTCCCATCACTGCGCACTGAGTAAAATCTTTTCGAGTTGAAAAAAGGCGGGGCGGTTTTTTGACAGATCTTAGAAAGCCTCTTATCGTTTTTTCCTGGCTGTAGCCTACGCACCACTGATGGGGCGTCGTTAATTGGGGGAAACAAATGAATAAAGCACTTCTCGGCACCCTTGCCGCATTAGCCATCGTCCCGGCTTCTGTGGCATTGGCGTGTACGTCTGACGGTAAGGATGGGATTTTTCCTGCGAACAACCTCTATATCCCGGTCGGTAACGACTTCGCCTTCTCGGCCACCGAAACCGAATTCAATGACGCTGTGAATAAAATGCAGAAGCACTATGCGCCGTTTTTCACGGCTCAAGGGCGGACGTATAAGGTCATCGCGAACTGGAACGACGGCACCGTCAACGCCTACGCCAACCAAAACGGCAAGACGTCGGAAGTGCATATGTTCGGCGGCCTCGCTCGGCACCCGAAAGTTACCAAGGACGGCTTCATGCTCGTGATCTGTCACGAGACGGGCCACCACCTCGGCGGCGCTCCTCGCAAAGGATCGAGCTGGGCTTCGAACGAAGGCCAAGCCGATTATTTCGCCACCCTGAAGTGCGCGCGCGAAATCTGGGGCGACGAAGACAACGAAGCAGCGATCAAGGATATGCAAATCCCACAATCCCTCACGACGTTCTGCCAAAAGGCGTACAACGACTCCAAGGACATTGCGATCTGTAAGCGCGCGTCCATGGGCGGAAAGTCCCTTGCGGAT
>JAYVXM010000128.1:0-7483 GCA_043785205.1 Bdellovibrionales bacterium | reverse complement strand
CGTCCACGTCGACGACGTCGGCGACGCGACCGAGCGTGCGCTCGAGCTTATCTTCGGGATCGGAAAAGAGTGGAAGAGTGGTCACCGGATTTACCAGCTTCCGGCGACGGAGCCGGTAACTGATTTGCCGACTTTGCGGGAAATCGCCGGCGAGTTTGAGCGCGCGGCGGGGAAGAAGCTGCCGCTCGAATTCGGCGCGCTCCCGTATCGTCCGAATGAGATCATGGAGCCGTCGATGGATTTTCCGGTGCTTCCGGGGTGGAAGCCTAAGGTTTCGCTTCTCGCGGGGTTTCGGAAGATTTTGAAGACTTGAGTTTCGTGGGTTGGAGCCTCTGTCGCTCATGTAACCAAGCGATGGCGAAAAAAACGTACGGCGCGAACTATCGCGGCGCCGTCCAAGGCGCCTTTTTCGAAGCGTAAAGCGACTCGAGGTGGTGCTTGTCCCGGAGCGTATCCATCGGATGCCAAAATCCCTCGTGGACGAAGTAGGAGAGCTGACCGTCGCGCGCGAGGTTCACGAGCGGCGCCTTCTCGAGAATCGTCTCGACGTCGTCGGAGAGGTATTTCCGGAATTCCGATTTGAAGAAGAAGAACCCCCCGTTGATCAGCCCCTGTTTCGATTGGGGTTTTTCCGAGAACTCGAGGACCTTACCTTTCCCGTCGATCTCGAGTTCACCGAAGCGGGCGAGGGGATGGACGGCGAGGACGGTACCGGCTCGTTTTTCGGCGAGGTGATAATCGAGCTCTTTCCCGAGGTCGACGTCGCAAAGCCCGTCGCCGTAAGTGAGGCCAAAGTGCTCGAACTTCCGTTCGCCGTGGACGCGGTCGAAGGCGCGCGCGACCCGAGCGCCGGTCATCGATTCGAGTCCGGTGTCGACGACGGTCACCCGCCAGTTTTCCTGGGTATGATTCGCGCCGAGATCTTTCGGGGCTTCCGAGAGGGAAGCCCGGTGGTCGATCGCGAAGTCGCGCTCGCGGAACTGGTAGTCGAGGAAGTACTTTTTGATTTCCCAGGCCTTGTAGCCGGCGCAGATGACGAAGTCATTGAACCCGAATCGGTAATAATACCGCATGATGTGGAGGAGAATCGGGTATTCACCGATTTCGACCATCGGCTTCGGCTTCTGGGTCGTTTCCTCGGAAAGCCGCGTCCCGAGGCCGCCGGCAAGGATGAAGATCGGTACGTTTTTCGGCGAAATTTTATCTGCCATAGGGGTGCTCCGCTCTAGTATAGTCACGAGTATAGAGAGCGAGAAACACGATTTCCATGGCCAAGCGCGTCCTCATCTACGTTCCCGCCTATAATGCGGCGACGACCATCCAAAAGACCCTGAGCCGCATCCCGGACAGCATCCGCGCGACGGCGAGCGAAATCCTCGTCGTGAATAACGCGAGCACGGACCAGACGGGCCCGATCGTCGACGCGATCCAAAAGGAAGGTTCGATTCCGAATCTCCGCTTGATCACGAATCCGAAAAATCTGGGGTATGGCGGAAGCCAAAAAGTCGCCTACCAGCGCGCGATCGACGAAAACTACGAAGTCGTCGCGATGGTGCACGCCGACGGTCAGTACGCGCCGGAAATCCTTCCGAAAATGCTCGAACCCGTCGTCCGCGGCGAGACCGATCTCCTCTTCGGCTCGCGGATCAGCGGAAACCCGCTGAAGGGCGGCATGCCGATTATCCGCTACCTTGGAAACCGCGTCCTCACGACGTTCCAGAATATTTTTCTCGGCCTCAGCATCTCCGAATACCACTCGGGTTACCGGATCTACTCGGTCGACGCGTTTCGAAAAATTCCGTTTCGGAATCTCGCCGACGATTACCACTTCGACACCGAGATCCTCATTTGCTTCCAAGCCTACGGCCTCCGGATCAAGGAAATCCCGATTCCGACCCATTACGGGGACGAGCCGAACTTCGTGAATATCTGGAAATATGGTCTCGACGTGCTCATCACGACCGCGAGCTATTTTCTCCACCGTATCGGCCTCCGGGAGTCGGCGAACTGGAAGCGGATTTTCAATGGCAAAAATCCCTGGGAAGTTTGAGCGACCGGTTCGCGTCGCCCTCTTTCTCGCTCTCGTCGTCTTCCTCCTCTATTGCACTTCGAGGCACGTCCCCTGGCGGGACGAGTACCAAACCTTCCTCGTCGCGACGCGAACGCGTTCGTGGGCGGAGTTTTGGACGGCGACTCGTTACGAGCGGACGCCCCCGCTTCATTACTTGATCCAACGCTTTCTTTGGCCGCTCGCGAGCGGTGCACTCGAACCGCGCACGTTCATTCGCGTTATTACGCTCCCGTTCTCGATCCTTTCGCTCTACCTGATTTTCTTCCGCTTCCGGTTTCCCGTCCTTCTCGCGCTCCTCCTCGGGCTGAACGTCTATTTTTTTCGCGAGTGGGGAGTGATTTCCCGGAGTTACGCGATCGGAGCGGCGCTCCTTCTCTTCTCGCTCGACCTTCGGAATAGAGGAAAAATAACGGCGGCGCGGATCGCGCTCGCGCTCTCGGCCGCGACTCACGTCCTCTTCTTTACCGTCGGCGGAACCCTACTCGCGCTCGACTTCACCGCTGATTTTCGCCGGGCGAGAATTCGCGGACGCGGCGCCCGCTTTTGGATCTCGTTCGGCGCGATCGGAATCGCCCTCGTCGGCGTCGCCCTCCACGCGGTCCCACCGCCCGATACCGGCTTCGTCGACCACGCGACCTGGCCAGGGCTCGCGCGCGCGATGGGCTTCGCGCTTCGGATGATCGCCGTCGTCTTCGTTCCGATCGAGGCCCAGTTCCGGGAGGGACGTGCGATCTGGGTTTGGAACTGGAGCGAGGTTCGCTTCGGTTGGTCCTTCATCCTCGCGATTCCTCTCGCGCTCGCCTTTCGGCGCGATCGCGCGCTCCTCGGAAAATTCGCGGTCGCGTCCCTTCCGGTCCTTGGAATTTTCGTTTTCGCTTATGGACCGGCCCTCCGGCATTCGGGGGTCCTTTTCGCGCTTTTCGTCTACTTTCTCGCTCAGACGAAACCCGATCGCGCCGGCCGATTTTCCGCTCTCGTTCTCGCGGCCGGACCGTGCGCGGCAGCGCTTTACTGGCTCGCGGCCTGGAACCCGCTCGTTCCGAAATTCGATTTCTCCGATTCCCCGAACGTCGCCCCACTTCTTCGGACGGCCGGAAAGGCGTACCTCACCCGCGACTTTCTTCTTTTTCCGGCGATGGCCGAATCGGGGCGTGAAATCTACGATGTCGGTCGCGGTCGCGTCGCGGCTTATCCGTATTTCCGAGGACCGCCGCCCGCGAAGTCAATCGCCGATTTCTGCCGGGAGCGTGGGACCTATCCGCTCCGCGCGGGCGATCTCTTCTTCGTTTCGCTCGAATACGAGCGCGGGGAGGAGCGCGCTCTCGAAAACGGCTGCGGGAAATGGGAGCGGATATACGAATCGAACTTTCGCTACGCGACCGACGAAGCCTTCAAGGTCTATCGGTACGCGGGCGCCGACGGAGGCTGAACTCTCCCGACGCGACTACGATCGGCCAGGACGCGACCGCGGCGCGAATCGCGTCGCTCGCGGCGGCCTCGAGCGGATAGGTCGAAAGCGCGGGTCCGGCGGCGAGTCCCGGATCGGCGAGGACGACGAGGTCGGCGTCGCCTACGCACGCGGCGTCGAGGAGGCGGAGACGCGTGGGGTATCCAAGGTGGGGAATGAGCGTCCCGGGCGCGCAGATTCCGCGCGCGGCGGCCGGCGTATTCCCGATCCGAGCGACTTCGGCGGCCACCGGCGCGAACGTTCGAAACCGCGCCAGATCGGCGTGTCGAAAGACGAGGTAACCGCCGCCGAAGAGACAGGCCCCCGCGGTGGCCAGTCCCAGCGCGACGGCTGCGTGGCGAGGGTTTCGGGCACCCCGGATTCCGTCAATCCATCCGTAGAAGAGAATTAGGACGAGCGGCATTCCGTAATAGAGCGCGAGACCGGACATAAGCGGACTTCCCGCGAGAGTGTAGATACCGAAGAAAGGAAGCGCCGCGAGCCAGAAGAACGGGCTGAACATGAGGAGACCGAACGCCGGGAGAACGATCGCCCACCAGCCGCCGCCGAAGAAATTCCGGAGGACCGCGAGCGGATGATGGAGCGCGCCCGCCACCGCCGCGCCGGGCGTTCCGCCGAATCCGGCCGCCGCGCCGACGAACGCATACCCACCCGCGGCCGAATTCGCGGGAATCAGGACGCGAAGCTCGTACGCCGCCACGACGGCGGAGAGGAGCGCGAAGGCACCCGCGAGATTCCACCCGATCTTTCGGGTCATCGCGCCCGCGACGAAAATACCGACGGCGTAAAACGGGGCATCCTCCTTCACCGAAAGGAAGAGAACGAGCGCGCCGAGGATCGGAAGGGGGCGCCCGCGCGTGAGCGCGCCCAGAAGGAGAAATCCGAAGAGAGGGTAGAAAACCTCGACGTGGAAACCGTAGTGAAGGGTTTGGGAGACGAGGACCGAATTCAGATAGGAAAAGATGAGCGCGATCCGCGGCCAGCCGCGGACGCGCTCACGTACCGCCAAACGGTCGAGCGCCACGGCGCCGAGCCAGAGCACTGCGGGATGGAGAAAAAGGACGAAGAGCGTAGAGTGAAAAAGCGCGTGAAAAGGGAGGAGAAGAAAGAGAATCGGCGTCGCGTGGATTCCGAAGTGGTTCACTCCCGTTACACTCTCCATGAAACGACCCGCCAGAGTATTCGCCATCGCGTGGTCGTATATGGAAAAGTCGATCGCGTTCAGCGCGAAGGCGGCGTAGTCGAGAAACGCGGCCTTCAGGAACGCGAGAAGATAGAGGAAAAGGAGCGGCCAAGCGAGCCGCTCCGGATCGATCCCGCGCCAGGGAGCGCGGCGCAAGGCGAGACTTGCGAGGAGGAGTCCGGAGAGACCCAGCAGGGGGTTTCGGAATTGGGAGAGCGCTCTCGGAAGGGCCGGAACTCCCGGAATCGCCCATCCCCCGGCGACGAGCGGAACGAGGAAAACAGCGATCCCGAGCGCTGCGACCGCTCCCGTCGCGGCCCGGGAAAAGTTACGTGGGAATAAAATATTTTCGTTCGGCATACCCTTAGACAAGAGGTCGCAGAAGCGAGATCATTATGCAATGAATAGGCTCCAAATCGGCAGTGGGATGCTCGTGTTTCTAGTCTCGTTCGCCGCTCCGCTTTCGGCGGCGTTCGCCGATTCGACCGCGAAAATCGAAACGCCCCACACGACGGTCGAACTCGTCTCCCAGTACGAAGCCTCCGCTCCCGGAACTACCCAATGGATCGGAATTCTTTTCAAGCCCCGCGACGGGTGGCACGTCTACTGGAAAAATCCCGGCGACTCGGGGCTTCCGCCGCGCGCCGAGTTTTCCGCCTCGCCCGAGGGCTCGAGATTCGGCCCCCTCGAGTTCCCGATCCCGGATCGGATCCCTTACGGCCCGCTCGTAAATTACGGATACGAGGGCGACGTCCTCTATCCGGCGAACTGGACCGCGCCGGCGAACCTCTCGCCCGGCGGAAATGTCACGATCACCGCAAATCTGAAATGGCTCATCTGCAAGGAGGAGTGCGTGCCCGGTCGGGCCGCGCTCACCCTGAAGCTTCCGGTCGCCGAAGCGGTGGGGTTGCCCGCGACGTCGGGAACCCATACCGGAATCTTCTCCTCGACCGTAGCCGCGCTCGCGAAGCCGGCGGACGGTGAAATTCGAATGGCCATCGCTCCCGACGGGAACTCGGTAACGATCGCGCTCTCGGGGCCGGAAGCGAAGGCGATCACGAAGAACGGACTTCGTTCGGTCTTTTTCTTTCCCGAAGGCGAATACGGAATCGGCGCCGAGGCGAAGCAGGTCGCGACCGTGACGCCGGAAGGATTCACCCTGAAGATTCCGCGCAAGGAGAAGAAGCCGGTCGGAGAAATCCGCGGCATCCTGAAGATCGGCGAAGGAAAGGGGTTTCTCGTCGCCGAGGTCGTCGATCCGAAGCTCGTCGCGGGTTCGACCGTGCCGGCCGTGGCGCCGGCCGCCGCGCCGGCCGCCGCGCCCGCCCCGTCGCTCTTGCTCATGCTCTTCTTCGCGTTCGCCGGCGGCCTGATCCTGAATCTCATGCCGTGCATCCTTCCTGTCCTCTCGATCAAGGTCCTCGGACTGGCGAATCAGGCCGGCTCGATGCGCGCGGAAATGCGCCGCCACGGCCTCGTCTTCACGCTCGGAATTTTCGTCTCGTTCTGGATTCTCGCGGCGATTTTGCTGACCGTCCGTTCGAGCGGACAGGTGCTCGGATGGGGTTTCCAGCTGCAAAACCCGATCTTCGTCGGCGCGCTCGCCGTCCTCTTCTTTCTCATGGCGCTGAACCTTCTCGGCGTCTTCGAATTCGGCGATCGCCTCATGGGCGCGGGCGGAAATCTCGCGGCGAAGGAAGGTTACGCCGGATCGTTCTTCACCGGCGTGCTGACGACCGTCGCGGCGACGCCGTGTTCGGCCCCTTTCATGGGAAGCGCCCTCGGTTTCGCGCTCACCCAACCCGCGGTCGTCGCGCTCCTCGTCTTGAGCATGCTCGCGTTTGGGCTCGCGTTTCCATACCTCCTTTTCTCGTACCTGCCCGCCGCGACGCGGATTCTTCCGCGACCGGGTCCGTGGATGAAGACCCTGAAGGAACTTCTCGCGTTTCCTCTTTTCGCCACCGTCGTCTGGCTCGCCGGCGTGATCGGAAATCAAACCGGCTCCGACGGAATGATGATGATCCTCACCGTCCTCGTCCTCTCGACGGTCGTCGTCTGGCTCTTCGGTAAACCGACGTCGCGGTCGATTCCGACTGCCCTGAAATGGATCCTGATCGTCGTCGCGGCGCTCGCCGCGCTCTCGACGTTGAGCTCGCTCGGCATGGTCCGGAAAGAAATGGCCGGAGAACGCGCCGGAAAAAGCCCGCTTGTGCATGAGCCCTGGAAGGAATGGAGCGCGGACGCCCAGGCGAAGGCCATCGCTTCCGGAAAGACCGTCCTCGTGAACTTCACCGCCGGTTGGTGTGTGACCTGCAAGGTGAACGAAACCGTCGTCTTCGAACGCGCTTCGGTACGGAAGGCTCTCGCCGGCGGTTCCGTCGTCGCACTTCTGGCGGACTGGACGAACGGGGATCCCGCGATCACGGCCGCGCTCGGCGCCGTCGGCCGAAACAGCGTGCCGGTCTACCTTGTTTTCAGACCCGGCGTCGCCGCGCCGAAAGTTCTGCCCCAGATCCTTTCGGTCGACGAACTCCTCGCCGAGCTTCGCTAGCGCGAGTCCGGGCAACGCCTCGCGAGCACGAGATCTTCAGTCGGCGGGCCGGCCGGACTGAGCGCCTCCGGCAGGTAGTTCAGGAAGGGAGAATTATTCCACTGATGCGTTTTCCAGCGGCCGACGACGCAAAAGACGATCGTCTTCCCGAGCGTCCTCGAACGGATGGAGTAACGATCCGCCGTCCCGGGATCGCCGAAACGCGTGTAA
>JAYVXM010000127.1:0-2240 GCA_043785205.1 Bdellovibrionales bacterium | reverse complement strand
ATCCTCACGACCACTCCAGTCGATCTCGGGCCGGATCCGAAAGCTTCGGCAAGCGGAACATATGCCCGAGGCGTCGATCGCTAGGTTCGGGCGACTATCGGGTAGGATACACCGCCGACAATAATTCATTCCGAACATTCCTCGACAAACATTTTTACACTCAGAAAACTGAAAAGAAATTTACTGATACTATTCGGTAAGTCGGTTCGCGCGAGCATCTTCTCGACTTGCGGGCGCTTCAATAAATTAAAAATTGGGCTGTCCGACAACAACGAGTCTCGTACCGCAGAGTCTTGGAGATCGATCAGATCTAAAATCGGAGCATTGAATCCGACTTTTTTTGGATTATCTAAAACGATATTAGGCACGATCCCACGCATCGCCTCTCGGAGTACGGCTTTAGCAGTTCCATTTCGGATTAAATGGCGAGTCGGGATTTTTTGAGAAAACTCGAAAAGTTCGCGATCTAAAAATGGTGAACGGTTTTCGATCGAGTAATACATCGCGTTCAGATCATCCTCATGCAGGATCACCGGAGTGGCCTCGTAAAAAAGTTCGTTCAACATCCGATTCCTCAAAAGATCGTTCGAATACATCTTCTCAGAAAAAGGCTCGGACCACGGGGTCGTGAGGCAATCCGAAAACTCGTCGTGATTTAAGAAGATATGTTCGCGCGAAAACGGATTATCGATCAAATAATTCGGATTCGATAGAAATGGGTTTCGAACGATTGGCTTGATATTTTTTTCCCAATTCTTAATGGACGAATCAAGAAGTGACTTATCGTTTCGAATGGATTGGAAGTACGCGAGATGGTGATCGAAGTATCCAGTAAATAACTCATCCGCGGCGGTTCCGCTCAGTGAAATTTTATACCCGTGCTCCGCCATTCCCTTTTGAAGGAGCCAATGCACGTAGTACGTCACCGTATATACCGGGGCGTCGTGGTATTTCACGAGCTCGCGTAGACCCTCAAGGAAACCGTTCCGATTCAGAAGAATTTTCGTATGTTTCAGTCCAAGTTCGGAAACGACGCCTTCGATCGCCTCCTGCTCGTCGTAGCGCTTATCGGTATTCGCGATGGTAAATCCGTGAACGTCGTACTTTAAAACCCGCTTGGCGATCGAGATTAATGAATTTGAATCAACTCCGCCACTCATGCAAAATGCGAGCGGTACGTCGGCTCGCAGACGAAGGTCGACTGCGCGTATTAATCGCTCACGAACGCCGGAGACGGCTTCTTCAAACGACATCTCCGTCGGGGTAACGCCTACGGCTTGCCAATACTTCCAAGATTGGATTTTAAAATCCGGGCCCACCTTCAGGACCGACCCCGCGGCCACTTGATTTACACCGATGAAAAACTCTTCGCCGGACTTATACATCCCTTTATAGCCGTTTACCAAAAACCGCTTAAGATGAGCTTCATTCACGGGAAACTTAATACCCGAGAGCGATTTTAACGCCTTAACCTCCGACGCAAAATAAACTTCTCCGGTTTCCGCCAAGCAATAGTAAAGTGGCTTTTCTCCAAAACGATCCCGCGAAAGATATAGGCTTTTATCTCGAGCGTCGTAAACAGCGAATGCCCACTGGCCCTCTAAGCGATCTAGGCCCGACCATCCCCATTCAGCGAAGGCCTGAATGAGAACTTCGGTATCCGACGAAGTTTTAAACTTCCTTCCTTTTCGAACGAGCTCTTCGCGGACTTCAATGTAGTTATAAATTTCGCCGTTAAAGGTAATCGTCAGATCGCCGAACGCGAATGGTTGGTCGGCGCGTTCATTTAAATCAATGATACTCAGTCGTGAGAAAAGAAACGTCGCTGAGATATCGGCCGAAACCGGAACCCTCTGGCTATTTTGGCTATCCGGTCCGCGCCGATGCATCAACGCAAGGGTCCGTGAAATCGTACTTTCAGCGATGCTTTTACGCCCGAAATGTCCCGCTATCCCGCACATGCACTATCCCCTTTCTCTCCTACGCCTCACGGAAAACGGACGCGTCTAAATGCTCGCCCTTTGCGATTTGGCGGGTGGCCCGCTTTCCGATGATCGTGTCGAGGTCGAGACTTGAAAGAGGCGTCGCCGGACGAGCATACGCGATGTCTTCTCTACGAACGATCTGCCCGGATTCTATAGTCTTCCATGCCACCAGACCCTTTCGAATCTGCTGAACCATCATCGCTTCGCAATCCATGACTCTCTTTTCGTAGTTTCCGAGTGAGGATCGAATTCGTA
>JAYVXM010000126.1:0-7497 GCA_043785205.1 Bdellovibrionales bacterium | reverse complement strand
CGAAGTTCGGCCGAGGGCGCTTTCGTGAGGGTACTTTCCGGAATCGGCGGCGGAGCGCCGTCCCGGATCGCCCATTCGTTCAGCCGATGCGCGACTTCGTACACGCGCGTCTTCAGCACGTCCCCGATCGGCGCGAGCGCGCCGCACATATCGCCGTAGAGCGTGCAGTAGCCGGTCGCGATCTCCGATTTGTTTCCCGTCGTGAGGACGAGCGCCCCGTAATGATTCGCAAGGGTCATGAGGATGATTCCGCGGAGCCGCGATTGGAGATTCTCCTGCGCGATGGGAGCGAGCCCCTTCCTCGCCTCTCCGATCTCCCGCGAAGCGGTCGAGAAGAGAAATTTGATCGGATGGACTTCGAACGGCATCCCGAAGTTCCGCGCGAGCGTTTCCGCGTCGGCGAGCGAATGCGCACTCGAGTACTGGGACGGCATCGCGATCCCGAAGACGTTTCCGGGCCCGAGCGCCCGAACGGCCAGCGCGGCCACGACCGCCGAATCGATCCCGCCGGAAAGACCGAGAATCGCGAGGCGGAATCCCGTGCGCCCGAAATACTCGGCGATTCCGTGCACGAGACCCCGGACCAGGACTTCGAGCTCGTCGGGCTCCGCCTTCGATTTCGGATCCTCGCGGATCGGATC
The DNA here is from genome assembly GCA_043785205.1 of Bdellovibrionales bacterium. Classification (GTDB taxonomy): domain Bacteria; phylum Bdellovibrionota; class UBA1018; order UBA1018; family UBA1018; genus JACMQW01. Next base: position 6,856 of record JAYVXM010000126.1, on the reverse strand, counting down.
GCTCGCGGCGTCGAACTTTGCGGTTTCCGTATCGTAAATCGCGAACGCGTCCCGGAACGCCGGCAACCGTCCCCGGAGGACGCCGCTCCGATCGGCCGCGAAACTCGCGCCATCGAAAAGGATATCGTCGGTGGCGCCGATTTGGTTCACGTAGACGAGCGGGGCGCCGAGCTTCCGCGCGATGCCCGAGTGGAGCGATTCCCGGCGATCGCGTTTTCCAAATTCGTAGGGCGAAGCCGAGAGTGAAATCACGAGATCCGGTCCGAGCTTCGCGTATTCGTCCGCCGGCACTTTCCCGTAAAGTTTTCGGCCGAGGACCGAATCCTCGCCCCAGAGGTCCTCGCAAATCGCGAACGCGACCTTCACGGCCCGACCGGATTCGTCCTTCGTCTCCCAAAGCCGGTGCGAGTCGGCGGGTTCGAAGTACCGGGCTTCGTCGAAAACGTCGTAGGTCGGCAGGAGGGTCTTCGCCTGGGTGAAGACGACCTTCCCGTTTTCGAGTACGGATACGCAATTCCGGGCCGCGCGGCCGCCCGCGTTCGGATTCCGCGCGACGTGACCGACCGCGAGCGCGGTCGCTTTCCCGACGGTGAGTTTCGCGAGCCGCTCGAGAGCGGCTTCGGACCGCGTGTAGATCTCGGGACGTTCGAGGAGGTCGAGGAGGGCGTAACCGGAAACCGAAAGTTCCGGGGTCAAAAGCAGACGCGTCGGCGCCTCGCCCGCCGCGGTCGGAACGCATGCGCGCGCGTACGCCCCCGCAATCAGGGCGACATTCTTTTCGAAGTCACCGACGACGGGAGCGATTTGGGCGATGGCGATGCGCATGCGCGATGACCCTCTCCCGGGGGACGAGCGTCGCGCATTGGACCGAGCCGCCCGTCGACCGGTTTAGAAGCGGTTCGAAAGCTCCGACTTGTCGAAAAAGTACGCGATCTCGCGCGCGGCCGATTGCGGAGAGTCGGAACCGTGCACGGCGTTCGCTTCGATCGAGTCCGCGAAATCCTTGCGGAGCGTACCCGGAGCGGCCTTCGCCGGATCGGTCGCGCCCATGATTTCGCGATTCAAGAGGACCGCGTTTTCGCCTTCGAGCACCATGAGGAGCACGGGCCCGGAGGTCATGAAGCCGACGAGCGAGCCGAAGAACGGGCGCTCTTTATGTTCAATGTAGAAACCTTCCGCCTTTTCGCGGGAAAGCCTGGTGAATTTCGCCGCGGCGATGCGGAGGCCCTTCTTCTCGAAGCGGGTGATGATTTCGCCGATCGCATTTTTCGCGACCGCGTTCGGCTTGATGATGGAGAAGGTTTTTTCGTTAGCCATGGTGTTTTCCCTTTCAGAGTAAAACGAGTTCGAATCAGTAAACAGTTTTTCGAATAAATTCAGTAAAAATCGACCGCGCGTTAGGCCCCTCAACCCGCCTAGAACGGCTTTCAGCCTACTCGCGGTTACTTGCCGAGCGCAGCCTTCATGGTAATCCCGAGATCGGCGGGAGAACGGGTGATCTTCGCGCCGGCGGCTTGGAGGGCTTGGAACTTCTCTTCTGCGGTGCCCTTTCCCCCGGAAATAATCGCGCCGGCGTGGCCCATGCGTTTTCCCGGAGGCGCGGTCGCGCCGCCGATGAAACCGACGACCGGTTTCTTGAACTCGCGCTTGATGAAGTCGGCCGCTTCGACTTCGGCGTTTCCGCCGATTTCGCCGATGAGGATCACGCCGTCGGTGTCCGGGTCGCGCGCGAACGCCTCGAGACAGTCGATATAGTTCGTGCCTGAGATCGGATCGCCGCCGACGCCGACGCACGTCGACTGGCCGATGCCGAGGCGGGTGAGTTGGTGAACGGCTTCGTACGTGAGCGTTCCCGATTTCGAAATCACTCCGATTCGGCCCGCGAGATGGATCGGTCCCGGCATGATGCCGATTTTACACGCGCCCGGCGTGATGATGCCCGGGCAGTTCGGGCCGATCAGCCGCGACTTCGTCGACTTGAGAAAACGCTTTACCGCGACCATGTCGCGCACCGGAATGCCTTCGGTGATACAGACGATCAGCTCGATCCCGGCATCCGCCGCTTCGCAGATCGCGTCGGCGGCGCCCGACGGCGGAACGAAGATCATCGTCGCGTTCGCGCCGGAAATTTTTCGCGCTTCCGCGACGGTGTCCCAGACCTTGAATCCTTCGTGCGTCTGACCCCCTCGTCCCGGCGTGACGCCGCCGACGACGTTCGTGCCGTAATCGCGGCAACCGATCGCGTGGAACGAGCCCTGCGACCCGGTGATGCCTTGAACGAGGAGTTTCGTTTCTTTTCCGACCCAGATCGCCATTAGAGAGCACCCTTCGCAGCCAAGACCACTTTTTTCGCGGCGTCGCCGAGGTCATCGGCCGGCGTGATTTTCAAACCCGATTTCGAGAGGATTTCCTTCCCCTGCGCGACGTTCGTCCCTTCGAGGCGGACGACGAGCGGTACCTTGAGCTGGAGCTCCTTCGCCGCCGCGATCACGCCCTCGGCGATGATGTCGCATTTCATGATTCCGCCGAAGATGTTCACGAGGATCGCCTTCACCTTCGGGTCCTGGAGGATGATCTTGAACGCGTGGGTAACCTTTTCCTTCGAGGCGCCGCCGCCGACGTCGAGGAAGTTCGCCGGGGAACCGCCGTTCAGCTTGATGATGTCCATCGTCGCCATCGCGAGTCCGGCGCCGTTCACGAGGCAGCCGATATTCCCGTCGAGCGCGATGTACGCGAGATCGTACTTTGACGCCTCGACGTCCTGCGGATTCTCTTCCTGGATGTCGCGTAGGGCGACCAGCTCTGGATGCCGGAACAAGGCATTATCGTCGAACCCGATTTTCGCGTCGAGGACGTGGAGTTCGCCCTTCTTCGTGAGGATCAGAGGATTGATTTCAAGTTGGGAGCAGTCGAGCTCCAGGTACGCGCGGTAGAGCTGCCCGATCGTCTTCACGGCATCCTTCGTCTGCTCCGCGGTCAGTCCGAACGTCTTCGCGATCTTCCGCCCGTGGAAGGGTTGGTAACCCGTCGTCGGATCGACCGGAACCATCACGATCTTTTCCGGGGACTTGTGGGCGACCTCTTCGATTTCCACTCCGCCTTCGGTCGAAGCCATGATCACGACGGAATCGACGGATCGGTCGGTGACGAAACCGAGGTAGAATTCCTTCTCGATGTCGGAACCGGATTCGATCCAGAGTTTATGGACGACCTTCCCCTGCGCGCCGGTCTGGGGCGTGACGAGCGTCTTTCCCATGATCTCCTTCGCCGCCGCGCGAACGGCCGGAAGATCCTTGCAGACCTTCACCCCGCCCGCTTTACCACGGCCGCCGGCGTGGATCTGGGCCTTCACGACGAAAATCTGCGCGCCTTCTTGCTTCAGCTCCTTCGCCGCGCTTTCGGCATGATCTTCGACGTTTCCACCTTCCTCGACCAGCCGGCCGGGCGATACGCGCACGCCGAACTTACCCAGGAGTTGCTTCGCTTGGTATTCATGGATGTTCATTAAATGAGGCCCAATCCTTTGACCGCGTCGCGCTCGCCGCGAAGTTCTTCGAGCGTTTTCGCGAACTTTTCCTTCCCGAAGTCACCGTGCTTCCAGCCTTCCTGGACTTTCACTTTTCCGCCTTCGACGCGGCAAGGGAACGAGAACATCAGCCCGGCGTCGACGTCGTACTGGCCCTGCGAACAAACCGCGACCGAAACGACTTCGCCGGCCGGCGTGTCGTGCACGGTTTTATAGACGGATTCGATCGCGGCCGAGGCGGCCGAAGCGGCCGAGGAGACTCCGCGCGCCTTGAGGACGGCCGCGCCGCGCTGCTGGACCGTCGTGATGAAGTCCCCCTTCAGCCAAGCGGCGTCCGTGATGACGTCGGTGACGGCCTTCCCGCCGATTTTCGCGTTGTAGAAATCTGGATACATCGTCGGCGAGTGGTTTCCCCAGATCGCGAGGCCCTTCACGGCGTCGACCGGGACGCCGGCCTTCTTCGCGAGTTGGTTTCGCGCGCGGGTTTCGTCGAGCATCGTCATCGCGAAGAAGTTCGTCTTCGCGACGCGGGGAGCGTGCGATAGCGCGATCAGCGCGTTCGTGTTGCACGGATTTCCGACGACGAGCGTACGGACGTCTTCCGCGGCCTGATCATTGATCGCCTTCCCCTGGACGGAGAAGATCCCGCCGTTCACCTTCAGGAGGTCCGCGCGTTCCATTCCCGGCTTCCGGGGTACGGCACCGACGAGGACGGTCCAGTTCGCGCCTTTGAAGGCGGTGTTCACGTCGGACGTACAAACGATGTTCCGGAGAAGCGGGAACGCGCAGTCATCGAGCTCCATCGCGACGCCGTTCAGCGCGGCCAACGCGGGTTCGAGCTCGAGAAGCTGGAGCTCGACCTCGGTGTCCATGCCGAACATCTGGCCGGAAGCGATCCGGGGTAGGATGGCGTAGCCAATTTGGCCCGCGGCTCCGGTTACGGTGACTTTTACTCGTTTGGTCGGGGTCATTTGAAAATCCTTTTAGTCGAATGAGTTTAAATCAAAATCGGAATCGGGACCGGAGGCAAGACGGCCTCCGGCCGTCGACTTACATATGCTCAATAATATTCTGCCCGAACTCGGAGCACCGGATCTCCTGGGCGTTGGTCGCGCCTTCCTGTTTCATCAGCCGGGCGAAGTCGTAGGTCACGCGCTTCGAAGCGATCGCGCCGTCCATGCCTCGGATGATGAGATCGGCCGCCTCGTTCCAGCCCATGAATCGAAGCATCATCTCGCCGGAAAGGATGACCGAACCCGGATTCACCTTGTCGAGATTCGCGTATTTCGGCGCCGTTCCGTGCGTCGCTTCGAAGATCGCGTGGCCAGTGACGTAGTTCACGTTCCCCCCCGGCGCGATTCCGATTCCGCCGACCTGGGCGGCGAGCGCGTCCGAAAGGTAGTCGCCGTTCAGGTTCAGCGTCGCGATGACGTCGAACTCTTCGGGACGCGTGAGGACCTGCTGAAGCGCGATATCCGCGATCGCGTCCTTCACGATCAGCTTACCCGCGGTTTGGGCGCCCTTCATCTCGGTATTCGCGGCGTCTTCGCCCTGATTCTTCTTCGTACGCTCCCACTGGTCCCACGTGTAAACCTTCGAGGCGTATTCCTTCTCGGCGAGCTCGTAAGCCCACTTCCGGAATCCGCCTTCGGTGTACTTCATGATGTTCCCTTTGTGCACGATCGTCAGCGATTTGCGCTTCTCGGCGAACGCGTACTCGAGGGCGGCGCGCACGAGACGCGCGGTCCCTTCCTGGGAAACCGGTTTCACTCCGATTCCGGACGTCTCGGGAAACCGGATCTTGGCGTAGTCCTTCGGGAAATTCTCGCGCAGAAAGCCGAGCATTTTTTTGCAAGCCTCGCTCCCGGCTTCGAATTCGATCCCGGCGTAGATGTCTTCGCAGTTCTCGCGGAAGATCGTCATGTTCACCTTCTCGGGCGCCTTCACCGGCGAGGGAACGCCTTTGAAGTACCGAACCGGGCGGAGACAGACGTAGAGGTCGAGCATTTGCCGGAGCGCCACGTTCAGCGAACGAATGCCGCCGCCGATCGGCGTCGTGAGCGGTCCCTTGATCCCGACGAGGTAATATTTCAGCGCGGTGAGCGTGTCTTCCGGCAGCCAATCGTTATACTTATTGAACGCCTTTTCGCCGGCGTAGACTTCGAACCATTCGATCTTCCGTTTTCCGCCGTACGCCTTTTCGACCGCGGCGTCGAAGACCGTGCGGGACGCTTTCCAGATATCCGGGCCGGTGCCGTCGCCCTCGATGAAGGGAAGAATCGGATGGTTCGGCACGTTGAGTTTGCCGTTGCTAATCGTGATGCGTTCGCCGGTTGTCGGCGCGGTCAAAGTCTTGAACATGAGTTCTCCGGAATCTTAAAATCGTGAGGGTTCAAGCGACTTTAGAGGCGACTCGGCGCGTGGGTCAAACACGAAATCCGCGAAAAAACCGCACGCTTAAGCGGACCGAAAGGTATGGGTCATTCCGTCGTCGCTGACCGAATAGTCGAGCGTTCGGGTTGCGAGCCGGGCGACGTCTTCCGCATCGTGCGTGATGAAAAGCGTGGGGATGCCGGTCTTTTCGAGCAACGCTTTGACGGCTTCCCGCGCCGTTTTCCGGTGGGCGAGATCGAGCGCCGAAAACGGCTCGTCGAGGAGAAGCGCTTTCGGTTCCCAAACGAGGGCGCGGGCGAGTGCGACGCGCTGTTTCTCTCCGCCCGAAAGGAGTCCCGCGGCCATTTCCGTGCGGCTCGCTAACCCGAGCCGTTCGATCCATTCGCGCGCCCGCTCCACGCGCACCGTGCGGGATGCACCGCGCATTTCGAGACCGAACGCGACATTTTCGAGAACGCTTCGCTGGGGGAAAAGGGCGTAGTCTTGGAAAACGACGCCGAGATCCCGCCGCTCGGGCGGTAGCGCGCCGATCACGCGCGATCCGTAGTGAAGTTCTCCCACCGCCGGCGCGTCCGCGACGCCCGCGATCCATCGGAGGAGCGTCGTCTTCCCGGAGCCGCTCGGCGAGAAGAGGGCGACCCGTTCGCCGGGCGCGACCGTGAAATCGGCGCGAACCCGAAAGAGCCCGGGCGAAAGCTCGAACGTCGACTCGAATCCGGCGATGCGGAGGGATTCACTCATCGCGGCCCGCTCCGAGAAGAAGGAAAGCCGCGGAAAAAAGATAAAGGGCGAAAAGCACCGCGTTCACGTCCTCGAAACGATACTGCGCGAGCCACCGTACGAGCAAGACCCCGACCGTCGTCAATCGCTCCGAACCGAAGAAACTCGCGGCCGCGAGCTCCGAAAAGGACCAGACGAAGACGAGGGCGCCGAACT
>JAYVXM010000125.1:0-2242 GCA_043785205.1 Bdellovibrionales bacterium | reverse complement strand
CTGATCCTCACCGCGCGCCACGCCCCCATTTTGGCAATTGGCGCACCGCGAATTTAGGTAAACTCAGCCCATTTCAGCCGAGAACCCTGGAAAATCCGCACTCTCGACACGCGCGCGTTTTCCGAGCGAATTTATTTTCGGGGGCCGGCTTGCCAGAACTTCCTAAAGCCCCCAGACTTTATTTATCCAGGGACGGGATGAGCGAATAACCCATGGAAGGGTTTTTTTCCTTCTCCGGCAGGATGCCGGTAGAGCCTTCACCCGACTTCCACCCCCCGCGGACCCCATGAACCGAACCCCCCTGCGCTTTTGGCCGAAAACGATTCTCCGGCGGGCTCCTTTTCTTGCGCCCTTGGCGCTCCTGATCCTGACCGCGTGCGCGACCTCGTCGGTGAACGAGGAAGTCGTCCCGTTCGAAAACTCGGGCAACCTCGAAACCGTCGTCCTGCTCGGCACGAACGATATCCACGGCGCCCTTGCGCCGGCGGCCCTGAAATCCAAGGATCCGACGCCGGTAGACTACGAAAAGGGCGGCGCGACGATCTTCGCCGCCCACGTCGGGATCCTCCGCCGCGAATACGGCAATCACCTCCTTCTTCTCGACGCGGGCGACGAGTTCCAAGGTTCGATCGATTCGAACCTCGAGGAAGGGCGGCCGATGGTTCGCTTCTTCGATCAGCTCGGCTATACGGCGGCCGTGCTCGGGAACCACGAGTTCGACTTCGGCCCCGAGGGCACCCTCGGCTCGTACGACCCGGCGACCGCGAAGAACCAGGATCTCCGAGGCACCTTGAAGGCGCGGATCCGCGAAGCGCACTATCCCTACCTCGCGGCGAACGTCTTCGCGAAAAAGGACGGCGAATTTCCCGGCGTCCCGGGCACGAAGGCCTCGATCCTCGTGCAAGCGGGCCGCCTGAAGATCGGGATCATCGGGCTCACGACGATCGACACCCCGACGACGACGCGGGCCGCGTTCGTGAACGACCTCGAGTTCCGCGAAATGGCAAAGGTCGCGACCGAGGAGTCGAAGAAACTTCGGGAAGACGGTGCGAATCTCGTCGTCGTCCTCACCCACTCGGGCGTGTTCTGCAACATCCCGATGGCCGCCGACCGGGCGCCGCGCCCGGGCCTCGTCCATTCGGAGGGGGATTTCCAAACCGGGTGCGAATCGAACCACGAAGTTCCCGAGCTCCTCCGGCGCGTGCCGAAAGGGACGATCGACGCCGTCGTTTCCGGCCATACCCATTCGCTCGTCCATCACTGGATCGAAGGCGTACCCGTGATTCAGGCCGGAACCCAGGACGTTTACTATAACCTCATCTACCTTACTTACGATTGGAACACCCACCGGCTCCGCACGGACCGGACGCGCATCGAAGGCCCCGTCCCGATCTGCGAAAAGGTTTTCGCGAACCAGCGGAACTGTAACGGCGACCAGCCCGCGCCGGAAAAAGGGCGCGGAGAACTCGTCCGTCCGCATCTCCGGGGCGTCGAGATCAAACCGGACCCCGCGATGGCGGCCGTCCTCGCGCCGACTTTCGCGCATACCGCGGAACGGAAAAAAGAAGTCGTCGGTCGCGCCGCTCGCCCGATCGCCCACACGCGCGAAGTCGAGTCTCCGCTCGGAAATCTCGTCGCCGACGCGATCCGCGAGTCGCTCGGCGTACCGATCGCCGTCATGAATCCAGGCGGGATCCGCGCCGACTGGGAATCCGGCGACATCCACTACTCGGACGTGTTCCGAACGCTGCCGTTCGACAACTACCTCTCGAAGCTCACGCTCACGGGTAAGGAGCTTCGACGCTTCGTGCGGATCACGCATGCCGGCGCGCGCGGTTTTTTTTCGACGTCGGGCCTCGTCGTTCGCGCGATTCGGCGCGAGGACGAGCCTTATTCGAGCGATCTCGACGGAAACGGGAAGATCGAGCCCTGGGAGCTCGACCGGCTGATCGACGTGACCCTCGCCGACGGAACGCCGATCGAAGATGGGAAAACGTACGCCGTCGGCACGATCGATTTTCTCGTCACTGGCGGAGATTCGATGGGCTGGTTCATGGGCGGGATCCCCAAAGATCGAATCGTCACCATGGCGGGGCCCGTACTCCGGGATTCGGTGATGGCCTACCTGAAGAAGCGCTCGAACGCCGAACCGGGCGGCATCAATAGCGAAGCCCACCCCCTCGTCGACCCGGCTCATCCGCGACTGATCCTCGAGCCTCGGGTCGAGAAAAAGCGCTCCGTG
>JAYVXM010000124.1:0-2245 GCA_043785205.1 Bdellovibrionales bacterium | reverse complement strand
ATAAATACCACGCGCTTTCGACTCCTCCCGAAACGGATTCAACCCATAAGATTCTCGATCAAATCGAGGAATGGCTTTTGGAAAACCGCGGAGACTCGCGAAAAACGGCGGAAGCGCTCCGGCGATCGTTCACGCTCGTTTCGACGGACAATCTCGGCGACGCCGCGTGGAGCCTTTGGATTCGGGATCATTTCGAGCGGGTGACTGCCGACCCGGAGTTACGCGATTTCATTCGTCACGCGACGCGCTTCGAGGATTTCGGGGGCTTCGGACGGACGGCGGAAAAACTCGCGTCCGAGCCCGGCGCCGATCCGATTCTCGCGAAGAGCATTGAGCTCCAGAAGGCGATCCTCGTCCAGTACGACGATCTTCTTTCCGAGGCTTCGAAGAAATACCCGGGATTGATCGCGGGCGACCGGTTCGACCGCCTCCCGGCCGCGGCTCAGCGCGGGCTCGTTCAAGACGCGAAGTCCGCGATCGATCGCGCGCTCGCGGATCCGCGGGCGCTCGCGCTTCGATTCGACGCGAACCGGAAGTCGATCGCCGCCCAAATCGTGACCAGCCATAAAGCGCTCGTTGAAAAGTTCCGGCGCTCTCCGGACGCGGGAATTCGCAAAGCGATATCCACACTCGACGCGATCGCGTATGTCTATGAAGCCCCGAAAGGGGATTTCTTCTTCTCGACGTCGATGGCGGCTTCGTTGGCTCACCAGAAATCCCTCCAGATCTCCTTCCTTCCGCGCGCCGAAATGAAGACGGGATTCATCATCGCGGTGCCGAACGGCGAAAAATCGCTCGTGGACCTCTCGTCGACGGCGAAAGCGATCCAGACGAAGGCGAATGGACGGCAGCTCGGCGGAGGGTTCACGGTGGGAGCGCGCGGACGGGACCTCGCTTTTTCCTTCGAGGGCGTGCCGTTGACCGAAGCGGAAATCCTCGAGGCGATCTCGGAAAGCCTGAGTCCCTAGTCGAAGGGCGGATTCAGACTCCGAGGCCGAGCGCGAGGTCGTAGGTCTCCGTTTCCTTCGGTCGACGGATCGCGATCGGGAGCCAAATCGTCATCTTCGCGGCCGGGGGGGCGTCGAGGGCGGCGCCGTAGGTCGCGGCGATGCCGCGAATTTTGAATTCGCGTTCGGCGCGGGCGCGGGTCTTCGCGAAGACGTCCGCGAGTTCCTTCGCCGATTGAGTCCGCGTACCGGCGAGCGCCGTGAACCCGTTTCCTTCGGCGGACGAACGGGTTTCCAAAAAAAGGACCTGGGGCGCCCCGCCGACCGTTCCGTATCCGTCGAATCGTTTCGGAAGCCCGAGCTCGAGTTTCTCGTCCGGAAAGCGCGCGTTCAGTTCGTCGATGAGGGCGGAGTGGGTCGCTTGGAGGATTTGATTCCAAACGCTCATGCCGGCCGCTCCGCGATCTTCAGGAAGGCGGCGTATTCGCCGTCCTTCGTCACGAGCTCGCCGTGCGTGCCGTCCTCGATCACGTTCCCTTCCCGAAGGACGAGGATTCGATTCGCGTTTCGGATCGTCGAGAGGCGATGGGCGATGAGAATCGTCGTCTTGTCGCGCATGAGTTTGTCGAGCGCGGCCTGGACCGCCTTTTCGGAGGCGTTATCGAGGGCCGACGTCGCTTCGTCGAGGATGAGGATCGGACTATTCCGAAGAAATGCGCGGGCGATCGAGAGTCGCTGGCGTTCACCGCCGGAAAGTTTTTGGCCGCGATCGCCGATGTTCGTCGCGAAGCCTTCGGGCATGCGATCGATGAAATCGGTCGCGAACGCTTCGGTCGCTGCCTGGCGAACTTCCGCGTCCGTCGCGCCGAGACGGCCGCAGCGGATGTTTTCCGCGATCGAGTCGTTGAAGAGGAAAACGTCCTGACTGACGACGGAAATCAAGGAGCGAAGGTCGCCGATTTTCAGATCGCGGATGTCGATGCCGTCGATCTCGATCTTCCCGCCGGTGACGTCGAAGATCCGCGGGAGGAGGGAAACGAGCGAACTCTTTCCCGCGCCGCTCGCGCCGACGAGCGCCAGCGAGCGGCCCTTAGCGATCGAGAAACCGATCCCGCGAAGGACCTCGCGCTCCGGAGCGTCCGGGTAAGCGAAGCGCACGCCGGAGAGGCGGATCTCGGAGTGGAATTCCTGGATCGGGCGCGCGTCCGCCTTTTCGAGGAGCCGGGTCTGCCAGTCCATGACTTCGAAAACGCGTTCGGAGGCTCCGCCGGCGTTATGGAGTTTGATGTTCATGTCGT
>JAYVXM010000123.1:0-2258 GCA_043785205.1 Bdellovibrionales bacterium | reverse complement strand
ATTCAATATTAACCGATTGAAAAGATGGGTTTTTTCGCCTTCCTTCGAAAAGGCGATCCTTTTCGACGATTTATAGTTGACTGAATCGCTCAAGTTTTGGTATAACTCACACCGTGTAAAGGGCGACACACCCCCCGGGTGCTAGCCGTGTGTGAAAAAAACGTGTTGTGAAGGAGTTCCCCATGAAAACGTCTCTGCGTTCAAACGCTCTCGTCCTCTCCCTTTCGGCCCTCGTCCTCGTCACCTCGGGTTGCGAAAGCCGCCGCGGCCGCATGCCGGTCAAGGCGACCGCCTCGGATCAAAATCCGATGACCCCGACGACGATCGCTCCGAAAAATCCGACGACTTCGCCGTCGGCGACTCCGGTCGTGACGACGACCACGAATCCCGTGGTGACCCCTCCGACGGATAAGAAGCCGGAAATTTCCACCAACGAAACCCAATTGCTCGTCGACGCCCAAATGCCCGATTGTAAAGTCGCGGCGATCGACGAAAACGCCTCGGCCTCCAAAGCCTCTTTCAAAGCCGACCTCGACCTCGTGAACGCCTACCAAACCTGCATGAAGGCCGGCGGCCTGGTGCTCACGCTCTCCGATCCGGATAAGACCCGGGTTTGGGCGCTCGACGCGTCCCCGATTCCGGCGGACAAGTCGGCCGCGTTCGTCGAGTTCGCACGCCTCTCGAAGCTCACGAACGACGAGGCCGCTTACAAGGTGATGAAATCGCGCCTCGACCTTTCGATCATCCGCCTCTCGAAAATGGGCACCAAGTACAGTGATGTCCGCCTCCGGAGTTCGGATATCAAAGCCGGCGACGAGATCGATTATTACCAAAAGAAGATCACGATCAGCGGTACGCTCACCGACATCCAAAAGGGAGCCGCCGCGCTCGCCGCCGCTTCGGACAGCATCAAGGCCATGAAGACCGTCGACGCGAACGGAGTGGACCTCACCACCGATCCGACCACGACGACCACGACGACGACCACGACTACCGATAACTCGACCACCGACGCCCAAGACAACTAAGCCCGGCGCTCGCCCGACTCGTCCTTCCCTTCTTCACTCTCCCCCTCGGTCCGCCGAGGGGGGCACGTGAAGCTAGCCCTTACCCGACCTCGCCTAACGCAATCGATTCGATGAACCGTCCCGCCATTCCGGGACGCCTATGGACCCGCGTCGATCGCTCCCGGTCGTTCCCCGTTCACAACCCCGCGCGAGCTTCGTTCGGGAGGGTGATGCTCCACTAAATCAACACACACACACCAGAGCAGGCGTCTCCGCGAGGAGACGCCTTCTTTGTTCATACAAACTGCTTCGTAGACGGTTCGTCGCTCTTCCCGGAACGGGAACGGAACGGACGGATCGCTTCGCGCGGACAGATTTCCATGCGCTCGAAAACCCGTAGCCACTCGGGATTCCAATACGACGCGATCGCGACGTCGCGGCCGTCGAACGGACTTCGGAACGCGATCGAGTAGGCCTTCAAAAAGAGGTACGGGCGGCCGACGACCGCTCTCCAGTGTCGATTGTGCACGCCGTCTCCGTGCACGGTATCACCGATGATCGGATGATTTTCGCGCCGGAGGTGCCGGCGAATCTGGTGGTAGCGGCCCGTCTCGGGCGAAACGCGGAGGAGCGAATAACGCGAACTCGGAAAGCGTTCGTTCGCCCACGGAAGCTCGCGGCCGCCGACGCGTTCGAAACGGGTCCGGGCCTCGACGGCGCACTTTCCTTCCTCGGCCAACGGAGAAACGATTTCGCCGCGTTCCCGCGCGTCGCCGCGAACGAGCGCGAAATAGGTCTTTTCGATCGCCCGCGCCGCGAAGAGTCCGGCGAGCTTCCCGGCGGCCTCGGAGCTGAGCGCGTAAAGAACGACGCCGCTCGTGGAACGGTCGAGGCGGTGCACGGGATAAACGTATTTCCCGAGCTGGTCCCGGAGAAGGGCGAGGCCGTTCGTCGCCTTCGAAACCCGGAACCGTTCGTCTTCCGGCGGGTGAACATGGATCCCGTACGGCTTATCGACGGCGACGAAATCCGGAGTTTCGTAGAGGACGCGGAAACGGGACATGAATTCTCCAAAATCGAAAAGCTCCGATCTGCAAAACAGACGGAGCTTTCGAAAATTTTACGAATCGCGGAAGCGAGTGAGCTTACTTCACTTCGCGATGAAGCGTGTGCCGGCGAAGATGTTTGTTATACTTCATCTTCTCGAGCTTCTCGGTCGTCTTCGTTTTATTTTTCGTCGTGCCGTAGCGG
>JAYVXM010000122.1:0-2262 GCA_043785205.1 Bdellovibrionales bacterium | reverse complement strand
CCGCGAGAGTGGGCTTCGTCGTCGAGCGCGCTTCCCTGCCGAACGTAGTGGGATACGTCGGCGATCGCGACCCAAAGGACGAATCCCCCTTCGCGATTGCGCTCGACGTAGATCGCGTCGTCGAAGTCACGGGCGGTTTCACCGTCGATCGTGATGAAGGGGACGTGAGTCAGGTCCGTCCGGTGCGGATCCTTCAGATCGAGAGCGAAACTTTCCGCTTCCGCGACCGCCTCCGGAGAGTGTTCCTCGACCAGGCTGTATTCGGCCGAGACCATCTGGATATCGGCGCGGGCCGGGAGCTCTTCGCCGTAAGTCTCGATGATCTCGCAGCTCACCTTTCCGAACTCCCCTTCGGGATAGATGACTTTCGCCCGAACCCACTCGCGGACTTTCGCGCCTTTCGGGTCGCCGATTATGGGTAATTCTTCGCGGGCCTTTTTCCGTTCGTAGACGACCATCCCCGTTTTTCCCATCGGATAGTAGCGACCGACGAGTTCGCGGAAGCGATGTTCGAGGACGACGACGTCGACGACTTCGCCGCGCGGGGATACGGTGGCTTCGACGCGGTCGCCATGAAAAAACCGTTCGGCTTCGTGCGGATTGAGGAAGGCGTCTTCATATTCCTTGTTTTCGAATTGGAGGAATCCGAAACCCTTCCGATTCTTATCGATGCGCGCCTTCAGCTTGAAGCTTCCGCGCTCGTTTCCGGCGGCCTGCCGCGCTTCGTGTTTCGAAACGCGTCCTCCGCGGCGATCCCGATCGCGCGGGACGGGACCGCGGTCCCCTTTCTCTTCGAAGCGTCGCTTCCCTTTATCTTTTCCTTTACCGCGTCGCGGGCCGCGCGGTTCGGCGCTCCATTCGTCACGATCGCGCGCGGCGGGCTTCGCCCGGTCGCCGCCGACGTGGGACTTCGGCCCGGCAGGACCACGGCTCGGGCGAGCGTCACGCGAAAGAGCCGGACCGCGACCGGTGGCGGGTCCTCGTGAATGGGCGCCCGGTCCGCGCGACGGCGAAGGACCGCGGGCGGCGGGCGGCACGGGCGCGGCGTCGGCATGGCGCGGACCTAGGGCGTGCTGTTTCCCCGAGCGATCCGTAAATACGAAAGCTCCGCGAGATTCTCGCGGAGCTTCGCCGGATTTCTGACCGGAATCTTTCTCAAACTTCTTTTCGGGGCGTTTCCCGCGCTTGTCGTTTCGACTCATCGCCTCAGACTGAGGCTAGCCGAAACTTATTGGCAAGGGTAGCTGTTTCCGTGCCCGTCTTCGCACGAGATGGCGGAAGCGTGAAGTTCGACGCGAACCTTACCCTGAAACATGATCTGGAGGATCAGCTGATTCGGAGTGGCGGTCGCGGGTTGGTTGTAGAAGCCCGCCGCGTAGAGGCCATTCGAGTTCGGATACTGCGTCGGTTGATACTGATTTTGGTACGGGTTCTGATACTGATTTACTCCCGGCTGCATGTATAGCTGGGAGTTCGCGGTCGAGATCGATGTGATCGAAAGGTTCGCGAGATCGGCGGAGCGATTCGTATCGCCCGAGGCCGAGCCGAGCGCCATTCCGTTTTGGATCAGCTGCGCGTTCCAGAGCACGACGTTCGAATTCAACGAGTCGACTTTTCCGTAGATCTTCACGCCTTCGCCGGCGAAGAGATTCACGCGAAGCGGGATATTGTCGGGCGCCATCGCGCCGTTATTCCGGAATTTTCCGATCGACGAGCCGGCGATGAGCCGCTCTTTGCGGCATTGCGCGCCGACCATCAGGCCGCCGATTTGCGAGCAAGCGTCGCTTAGCACCGACGTTTGGAAGCATTGGTTCTGCCCGAACGCGTTCCGAAGTTGGATCATTCCGGCTTGGCAGGTGTACGGCGTATTCACCTGCTGGTTATTGTACTGCCCGTTCACGTAAGGGTTCGGCGTCGCAGGAGTACCGTTACTTCCACCGCAACCCGCGAGAGCGAGACTCATCGCCGCCACGAAACCGTTTCCTAAAATTTTCATCGTTTTCATAATTTTCTCCAAAACACACACAGGGTCCGTGCCCCGTTATGCGCGAGCTATGCCAAGCTGCGTTGTTTTTCAACTCAGTCTAAAACCCAAGCTTTACTGAGCCTTAGCGAGGCGTTCCCTTCCCCTCCGGGGCGCCAAAGTGTCGAAGCTTTAGACGGGCGTCCAAGAAAACGCAGAGTTTCCGGGCGTTTCGCCGACGTGGATTGACAGAACGAGACGAGTTTCGCTAACACCAAACCCTCTCATCGGAGATGTGC